>CAIOIZ010000122.1 GCA_903858475.1 uncultured Bacteroidota bacterium | reverse complement strand
ATTAGAAGGGTTCACATTTAAGATTGTTTGGTAGTTTTTGTAACCATGTACACCCCAATAATGGTAAGTCCTGCAGCCAATGCAATATTGGCATCCAATTCTTCATGAAGCCATAACCAACCTATGAGAATAGCCACAACCGTATTGATATAAGCATAGGTAGAAACCACGGCAGCAGGCAATCGTTTCAATACATACATAAACGAACCATAAGCCAAAATACTGCCTACTATGATAAGATAAACTACCGAAAGAATGGCATCTGTGCTAGGATGAAGATTGTATAATTCGCCTCTAAAAGCTGCTATGATAAACAATATCAAGCCGCCTGGAATCATTTGTAAACCTGCTGCAAAAAGTGAATGTATTTCTGATTTATTATTTTTTGAATAGATAGTTCCCAATGCCCATGATATATTGGCAAAAACAACGGCAGCAATTCCCCAAGCATAATTGTTGTTTGAAAGCAAGTTAATCTTGTTTTTAAAAATCAATACTTGACCCATTAAACAAACCACGAAACCTAATATGGCCCAAATACCAATTTTCTCTTTGCTACCCAATATCTTGTTTACAATCACAATCCAAATGGGAGTAAGGGCGCAAATGATGGCGGTAACCCCACTATCCACGTATTGCATGCCCCAGCTAATAAGTCCATTCCCTCCTACTAACATCAAAATTCCATTTACAGCAAAAGTTCCTAATTCCTTAATACTTGGGATTTTGTAGCCTCGTAAAACGAAATAGGCACAGATTAATATGCCCCCAATAAGATGGCGACAAGAAGCCATAATGAAGGGTGGAAAGCTTGTAACCCCTACTCTGATAGCAAAATAAGTAGTTCCCCAAAATATGGATACTGCGGCAAATGCCAACCAAGCAAGTGTATTTTCGTTTTTGAACATGAATCGGGGGCAAAGAAATAGAAAAAGGAACTTTAAAGCGAATTAAATAGTTCTTTAAAATAGCTTGCCGATTTCAAAAGCCTGCTTCCATACCAACTAAACATCTCGCCATCAACCAACAATATTTTTGAAGAGGGGCTGATAGCCTGCAATTCGGCTATGTGTTCATCCTTAAATGGATAAGGTTCAGAGGAGAGAAAAATATAATTGGGTTTCATGTTTATGATTTCAACATCAATAATCTCGGGGTATCGAGCCATTGGTGAAGGAATGGCATTTTCAAAGCCACACTTTTGCAGCATATCATTGATAAAAGTATCGCATCCAGCTGCCATCCATGGCTTTCGCCAAATCAAATAAAGGACGGAGTTGTTGGCTGATAGTCGTTTGTTGATAGACATTAGCTCATTAAATCCATTTCGAATCTTTTGACTAATGAGCAATGCTTGGCTATTTTTTCCTACCAAATCCCCTATTCTTTCTATCATATCTAATGAATCATCTAGGTTTTTAATATCACTCATCCATACAGGATAAAGCTTCATCAATTCTTCAATTTGCGATTGTTCGTTTTCTTCTTTGTTACCAATGATTAAATCAGGTTTCAAAGCTGCAATTTTATCCATCTGCAATTTCTTGGTCCCTCCAATTCTTGGTTTTGAATCATGCATTTCTTT
>CAIOIZ010000121.1 GCA_903858475.1 uncultured Bacteroidota bacterium | reverse complement strand
TGCCGGAGACGTTGCTGAGAAGAAGAAGAAAAATACATACTCGTTTTATAAATCCCCGATACAATCGGGGCAGGATTGAAAGGCACAAGTGATCCCTTCAGCTTTTCGTTTGCATTAATGATTGCGTTGGGAACACTTGCACCAGTGGAACACTTGCACCAGTGGATAGTTCCGAAGCTTATTTCCAATTTGAGTTTTGTACGTTGAGCATTTATTTTAATAATCCTATTACTTCCTCACATAAACATTCTCCTCTTTTTCAAAAAAGAAACTCAGGTACATATATTTCAGGAAGAATTTTTTCATCTCCTCGGAGGATTTGAACTGTTCCGTAATATTCTCGGTAACAGACGCCAGGGTAAGGGTGTCGCCTCCGGAGGAAATGGTCAGTTTATAAAAAAAGTAGCTGGTTTTCGAACTCCCAACTTCATAAACATTTAAGAACTGAACCCCATCAATATTTGAAAGGTATGCGTTGTAGTAGTGGTCAATTTACAAACTGTCGATCATAGCATGCTGCACAACGTATGTATTGACGAATATACTAATAATTTATTCCCATAATATTGCCACGCTGAATTCCAGTAAGTTAAATGGACTTACGCAAGATTTTATGTTTGCCACAGATGTTGCGACAATACAAATTGATGAAAAGGTGAAAATTGTTGAAAAAGGTTAATGCAATAGAAAACACTGCTTCGTATCACCTTCCCAACATCTCCTCCAGCTTCCCCAATGCCGCAATAATTTCCTTATCGGGTGCAGCTTTTAGTTCGGTGGGGGTTTGGGTGGCAAACCATATTAATACCATGGCAATATAATCCTGCATGTCTTTGCCAGCAAAGCTGGAGCGGAAATCAACAATTTTTTCATTGATGATTTTAAGGGTAGCACGGATGGATTCCTCGTCCTCGGGAGTAGTTTTAATGCGATAAGAACGATCGCCAATGATAATATTGATAGGTATGAGTTCTGCCATAATTGCTTAATTGCTCAAATAACTAATACACTTATCCAGTTCCCGGATATACTGATTGATTTGCTTTTCGAAATGCTTTTTGTCGGCCTCATTCATTTTACCAGAAGCTGATTTTAATATACTTACCTGCTGCCGCAATGTTGCCATCTCCTCTTTATAAGCCAGCTTCTCTGCTTCCAATTCTTTGATGAGGGCCGTCTGCCGTTGATTGTCTTTTTTCAACAACTGATAGTCCTTTACCAGCAACTGCAGCTTGCTGCTAATTCTATTGATATGCTCTTTGATAACAGTCAACAATATTCGATTGAATGATAAATAAAATTATACTTTATTTTCTTATTTCTGCCTGCAATTCTTTTTCATAGGCCGCCGTAATCTTCGCCATGATAGCATCTGTGTCCTTATCAGTCATGGTTTTTTCCTCATCCTGAAATATAAAACTCACGGCCATCGATTTTTTACCGGCTCCCAGTTTTTCACTCTCAAATACATCAAACAAGTTCAAAGATGTCAACTTGCTAATCTTTAATGACTGCGTAATTTTTTCTATCTGCTCATAGCTCACCGATTTATTCACCACAAGAGCTAAGTCGCGCTGCACCGCTGGGAACTTAGGAATCTCCTTGAATTTCAAAGTCGTTTTTTTAGCCGCTGCTATTAATTTATCCCAATCAATATCGGCATAACAAACAGCCTGACGAATATCGAATTTATCCAGCAAGGCTTTATCTAAATCCTGAATAGTAGCCAATACTTCTTGCTTCAATAAAAAGCGGGCACCACCGGCCATGCTTTCCATTTCTACCGATGCAATCCCCATTGCTTCAAATGTTTTTTGCACAACGCCCTTGATATAATAAAAATCGGCCTTGCTGGTCTTGGTATTCCAGGTATCGGCGGTTTTATTGCCGGTTACATAAATACTGATATGATTTACCTCCTGGTATTTACCCACCGCTGTTGTTGCATAGGTTTTACCAAATTCAAAAAACCGGAGATGATTGTTTTTTCTATTGAGGTTATGCGCCAATGATTCTAATCCTGTTTCGAGCATGGATGGACGTAAGATATCCAAATCGGCACTCAGGTTATTCATCATCTTCACCGTACCTGCTAAGGTTTCTTCTGTATAATATGCACTATTGGTAATGCTATTGGTAAAAATTTCATTGAAGCCAAGACCTACCAAATAATTAGATACTTTTTCCTGGTACAGGGCTTCGGTGGCCAATGTTTCCACCGAGGGCGCAATGGTAATCATGGCAGGAATTTCCACATTGTCTAATCCATCAATGCGCATGATCTCTTCTACCAAATCGGCTCCAATGCTGATATCTGGTTTGCTGAAAGGCACTTGCACCCATAGTTCATCCATGCCTTCTTTGATGATTTCAAAACCCAGACTGGTCAATATATTTTTTACTGTATCGCCATGGTAATTTTTACCACTCAACTTTTTGAGGTAATGGTATTTAAGGGCTACGTCTACTTTTTCTTTTGGCTTAGGATATACATCCACCAATTCACTGGCAATTTCTCCTCCGGCAATTTCCTTGATCATATTGGCCGCTCTTTTCAATACGTTGACGGTATTGCTGATGTCCACGCCTTTTTCGAATCTAACGGCAGCGTCTGTACGCAAACCATGTTTCAGGCTCGACAAGCGAATGGTGGAAGGATGAAACCAGGCACTCTCCAAGAAAATATTAACGGTACTGTCCTGTACACCACTATCCAATCCGCCATACACCCCACCCATACAGAGCGGTTTGCCGGCACCATCGCAAATCATTAAATCGGTCGCGAGTAATTTTCTGTTTTTTTCATCCAGCGAAATAAAGTCGGTGCCCGCTGGCAGGTTCATCACCCGAATTTTATTGCCTTCAATTTTATCAGCATCAAAAGCATGCAATGGCTGCCCTGTTTCGTGCAAGATAAAATTGGTAATGTCCACAATATTATTAATGGAACGAAGGCCAATGGCTTTTAATTTTTGTTGCAACCAACGAGGACTCTCGCTTACTTTAATTCCTTCAATAACAATACCTGCATAACGTGGACAATCGGTTTCATTTTCTACCTGCACTTCAATGGTCAGGCCCTGGCGATCGGCTTTAAAATTATTTTTAAAAGGCGATTTGATGGCGGTTTCTTTTTTCTGATGATGACTTAAATAAGCGCATACATCGCGTGCCACACCCATATGACTCATGGCATCCATGCGATTGGGGGTAAGTCCAATTTCATAAATGATATCGGTATAAACATTAAAATAATCGGCAGCGGGCATTCCAACGGTTACATCGGCTGGCAATATTAAAATTCCAGCATGACTTTCTCCCATTCCAATTTCATCTTCGGCACAAATCATTCCATGGCTTTCTACGCCTCTGATTTTTGCTTTTTTCATGGTCAATGGTTCGCCGGTACTGGGATAGATAGTAGCACCAATGGTGGCCACCACTACTTTTTGTCCGATGGCAACATTGGGTGCACCACAAACAATTTGCAGTGGTTCTGTATCGCCAATATTCACCTTGGTAAGAGAAAGCTTATCGGCATCGGGATGCTTTTCGCAAGCCAACACTTCGCCTATGACTAGTCCTTTTAATCCTCCTTTCAATTCTTCAAATGGCTCCATGCTCTCCACTTCCAATCCGATAGAGGTTAAAATCTTACTTAATTTTTCGGGTTCTATTTTTTCAGGCAAGTACTCACTCAGCCAATTATAACTAATCACCATTACTATTAATAATTTCTTTATTGAATCAGCGACAAAGATAGTTTTTTAGAGGCGAAACCGCAGGAACTATAAACTAAGATTTCAGCAGCATAAAAACAAGTCAAAAAAACTTGTCTTTAGTGCAGAAAAGTTTTCTGCCCCCTTAAAATTTGTTGATAAAAAACAAAAAATGCAAATACAGCCCTATTTTTGATGTGGATATGCCTGTGAATAAACTCTGAATAAGTTAAATTTGCTTGTGGAAAGGAGGTGGATAAGCCAACTCTGGCTAGCTAGAGCAGGCGGCTGAATAAGATAATATTCCGGTAAGCCATTAACTTAGCTGCCCTGCGAAAAAAAGCAAGTAGGGCAGGCCGTTTTTACTCACTTATTTGAACTAACAAACAATGGAATTAACAAACATAAATAAAGACAGAAAAAACAGAAGAAACAAAGCGCCCATCGACCTTACTACCATGGTTTATGGTAAAGTACCTCCACAAGCCAAAGAATTGGAAGAAGCGGTATTGGGTGCCATCATGTTAGAAAAAAGCGCCTTCGATACGGTCATAGAAATTTTAAAACCAGAATGTTTTTATAGCGATGCCCATCAAAAAATTTATCG
>CAIOIZ010000120.1 GCA_903858475.1 uncultured Bacteroidota bacterium | reverse complement strand
TTCAAGTACTTTTTTTGTTTCATCAGGATACGGCATAATCAAATGCGTATGCATCTTTGCAGGGGTTGCTAATTTATCGCCTTGCAAAAGTACAGAAATAGCCATGGAAGGCTTTTCTGGCATATGACAATCTATGCAATTATCTTTTATAGCAGGACCAATCTTTGCAGTCATTTTACAGATCAATGCATCGGCATGTTCTTGATTGTGACATCCAATGCATCGTTGAGAAAACTGTGTATTCTTCCCCTGTTCATTTTCATGTGAATTATGACAAGTAACACAGGTTAAGGTAGCGCTCTTTTGAAAGCACTTACTAGCTTTTAATAGACCATATTGATTGCCATGCACGTCAATATTATCTGTCAATTGATTGGTTGAATCGCTGGTAAAATAATCAGTTAGTTTATCTCCAGCTGTAAATGAAAAAGAGGGGGATTTTTTCTGCAATTTACCCCCATGACACAAAGCACATAAATCCAAACTTTGTTGACGGGTAAAACGAGCAGGATTTAAAATAAATTTAGCCAATTTTTCTGTAGGATGTGCTGTTTGAAATTCAACATGTTTTGCAGCAGGGCCATGGCATTTTTCGCAATCAACGCCCATAATCATTTTAACCTTATCAAATTGTTCTGGTTCTTTACCAGGAGCAGAAACCAGTTCAGCATAAGTGGCATGGCATTCCATACACCTCGAACTAATAGGGCGGTTCATGGCAATCCTATTTGGATAACCCGGACTATTGGACCATTGAGCGGCACTGGTGAAATAGGTAATGGGCATTTGAACAAGATTATTGCCTACCCAGGATACAAATGATTGACCTTTAGCACCCGATCCAACCACCATATCAAAACGTTGGCTTTTCTTTTCTTCTCCATTGACATAAACAACCTGGTACAATCCATTGGCTCTTTTTTCCATGGCCACCATATTACCATTGTTGTAAACAAATTGGTTTTTGCTAGAATCAAAACTTCCTTTAATACTTTTTTCCGTGGCTAACTCCGAGGTATGAAAATGAGCTGTTTCAATATGTGAATTATAAATGTCTTTATGGCAATTTAAACAAGTAGCAGAACCAGCAAAATCACTAAAATTGGCAGAATGATTACCCACATTTTCTTGGCTACTATTAATGCATTTTGTAAAAAAAAGCATTGTTAACAGTATCAAAGAAATCGTAATAAAATAAGATTGATATTTCATGCTAATTCTTAATTCTGTGAAGGACTTCTCAAAAAGGCAAGAGAGAAAAATGGATAAATTAATAAAGGGCTGAACATAAGTCAGCCCTTTATTACTATTCAACTACAATATGAATTATTACAATTTGCTATTGTAAAGAGCTGAAATTTCAGATGCAGTCAATGCTTTACCATATAAACGGAATTGATCCATTTTTCCGGTATAACCACTAATCCAACCATCAGTTGGGCCAGAAAGACCTGCATGTTTATTCCAACCACCCAATACTAAATTGGTAGCTGTTTTGAAATTTAATTTACCAAGTCCTAAATTACCAGAGGCACCAGGAGTAGCAACTTCTGTTCCATCAAAATAAACTTTCAACAAAGAACTAGTTTCATCATAAGTGAATGCCAAATGATGCCAGTTACCATCAAATAAAGGCTTATTGAAATTATCAATATACTCTACCCAATGATCTTGAAAAGCAATCTTCAACTGACATTTTGTTGGTGTAGCATGCTCTAATAACAAGAATGCAGCTGATTCATGCCAGTAATCCTTACTAGCTAAAGAGAACAACAATTCAGTATTTGCATTCACTGTATTGTTCAACCACATTGAGATGGTACAGCTAGTAGCATCTTTAAAGTCGTTGGCAGAAGGATATTTAATAGCCTTGTCACCAGTGCCTTGAAAAGCCTTACCACTAACACCTGTTACAGATAACAATGGGTTATCAGAAGGGAAATTAGCTCTAACGCTATCAACTGCATTCATTAATGGGTTAGTGCTAACGCCATTAAAAGCTGCATAAAATTTCAATGGACCACCGGGCGCGTTTGCATCCTTTGGATAGTCGCCCAATGCTGGTCTTTTTGTTTTCTTGCAACTTGAAGCTGCAACAAATACCACCAGCAAGAAAAGACTTGTTTTAAGTACTGTTTTAAAAATGTTCATAATGTTTCGTTTTAGTATCTTTTAATAAAAATCTTACCTGCTGATTAGCAGCAGGTAAGAAATAACCTATTTTACCATTCAGGATTTTGAGTTAAAACTCCAGCTGATAAATCAATTGCTTTTTGAGGAATAGGATAGAATCTGCATTTGTGTGTATAACCCAAAGCACCCAATTCTGTCACAGCATCTCCCCAACGTACTAAATCATAAAAACGATGTCCTTCCATTGCAAATTCCCATCTTCTCTCATTTTTAATAGCAGTACGCATTTGAGCCTGACTTACAAAAGCAATAGGAGGAACAACAGAACGACCAGCACCTAAGTTACCACTTGCTCTGTTTCTGATTTTTTCTAGATAAGTAGCCGCAGTAGCACCATCAGCTAGTTCATTGCTGGCTTCAGCATGCATTAATATTACATCTGCAAAGCGCAAGATTCTGTGATTGATCCAATCGGCACCACCACTTCCATAAATTTGGCCAGTGAACTGACGCATTTGTGGATCAGAGTATACTTTTTTATTCCAATAAGGTTGATCTAATGAACTACCTGGACCATATACTGGCAATGTAGCACCATAACCACCTTGAGAAGGACCACCGTCTGATTGTCCAGAATACAAGATAGTTTGACGTTTACGAGGATCATTATTATCCCATGCAGCTTCTAATTTACTAGTTGGTGTATTCCATCCCCAGCCTAGGTTCCACACATTTGATGCACCACCCTGTCTTACGTTTTGGCTAGTGCCAAACTGTGTTCCTTTCCATGGAGTTTGGTTAGGACCAACATAACTTTGCTCTTCCCAAATAGACTCAGATCCATTTTTACCAGCACCGCCCATTCCATCTTTCCAGATATCAGGGAAATTAGCTTCCAAATTATATTGACCTGAATTTTCAACCTGCGTACACAATGCCACTACATTCGCCCATTGTTGACGGAACAAATAGGATTGTGCCCACAAAGTATTGGCAGCTCCTTTTGTTAAACGACCAGGATAAATATTAGCACCACCTACTACCCAGTTAACAGGTAGATATTGTGCTGCCTTGGTTAAATCTGCATCAATTTGTGCATAGATAGCAGATGCAGGAGATTTAGGTTTAACTCCTTGTGCAGGAATGGTGTAATAGAAATTAATCAAAGGCACATCGCCATAAGTTTTTACTAATTCAAAATAGCAATAGGCCCTGAAAAAACATGCTTCACCCACATTTCTTAAAGAAGCAGGATCAGTTGCATGCAATGAATCAGCAAAATACAATAGTTTATTGGCCTGATTGATCATATAATAATGATCGTTCCAATAGCTATTTGGTGCCCAGTCATCCTTACTGTATTGAAAGGTTTCAAACTCAGTATTGATTTCAGCACCATCGGTCAGGCTACTTCCTTTTTGAGCATCGTCATCACGAATACTGTGAAAATCGAGCCAAGGCAAAGTAGAGAAGCCGGCATAAGCAGTAAGCGTATTGTACAACCCAAAAGCTTGGGCTTCTAAGGTACCCTGGCTGATATCATCCAGGGTAGCAGTCAAGGGCTTCCTATCTAGGAATTTATTACAACCCATCACTGAAAACAGCATCGGTATTGCAATTAAAAGCCCTCCAAATAAAATTCTATTTCTTTTCATTTTAATGAATTTAATCGTTTAAAAAGTTACGTTTAAACCAAAGGTTGTTACTGAAGGAATTGCATTACCTGCATTATCATATCCAAATTGAGTTGCACTTCCACCAAATTCAGCAGTGTATCCAATATTGTTTTTCCAAGTTTTTGGATTCTGCATATTCAAATAAAGTCTTAGATTTTTAATCTTAGCTTTTGAAATTAGGTTAGAAGCGAAATTGTAACCCACTTGAATATTTCTAATACGGAAATAACTTCCGTCTTCGATATTGTAAGTAGAACCATTATAGTTAAACCTATCACCTTGACTGATAATAGGATCCCAATTAGAAGTACCAGGACCATTCCAGCTATTCATTTTAAACGCTGGATAGTTAACACGTTGGAATGGAGATTCCAATGAACCCCAAGTTCTGAAAACCTGGTTTCCATAAACACCACCCAAATCCATGTTCAAATTGAAATTCTTGTAAGTCAAGTTAATGTTGGTGCCATAAGTGAACTTAGGAGTAGGATTACCAATTACTGTACGATCATCAGGCGTAATCTTACCATCACCATTTAAATCTTTGAATTTGAAATCACCAGGTCTGTAAGCGCCCACTGCAGAAGCAACTGGAGAAGCCAAGATATCAGCATAAGACTGATACAAACCTTCTACTACATAACCATAGAATGAACCGATTGCATAACCCGGAGTGGTTCTACTTTCCGCACTTCCATTATTGAAAGAACCTTGAATAATTGCACCACCTGGTAAATCAGGAGACAATGTCAATACTTTATTTTTAAGGAAAGTAATATTACCACCTACATTTAAAGTCAAGTCACTGGTCAATTTCTGATTCCAACTAGCAGAGAATTCTTCACCCGTATTGCGGATGCTACCACCATTGGTTAATTTATCTTTTAAACCCAATGAACCTAAACCAATATAAGTCATTAAGTTTTTAGTTGTTCTATTAAAATAATTCGCTTCAAAATGCAAACGATTATCAAAAGCACTTACTTCTACACCCACTTCATTAGCATGCACGGTTTCCCATTGCAAATTAGGATTCACCTCATAAGCTGGTACAGCAGCATTGTAAATATAAGTTCCAAATACTGCACCTGCACCGTTTAATAGGTTAGGGTAAGAAGGATAGTTAGAACTTACACCATAAGTAGATTGGTTACCCAATACACCCATAGATGCTTTCAACTTCATGTAATTGATTTGTTTGATGTTCGCCATGAATTTCTCTTTAGAGATCTCCCATCCTGCACCAACAGCCCAGAAAATTTGGTTGCGATTTTTTTCAGGAAGTTGTGAAGAAGCATCATTACGAATAGAAGCATTTAATAAATATTTCCCTTTGTAATTATACAATACACGACCTAAAACAGAAACAGATGAGTTTTCTCCTTGTGAAGAAGTAGCCAAAGAAGTAGTAGGATCTTGGAAACCATTACTCAAATACCAAAATCTTTTATCATTTGGAATGGGTAATGCATTGCCAGAAGTAAATGGTTTTGCAACACCAGATCTGTTGAAATTACCAAAATAATAAGTGGTGAAACCACCAATGGCTGTGATGTTATGCTCACCAAAAGTTTTCCTATATGTCAAGATATGATCTTGTTGGAACTTCCTATAAGTAGCATCATCTTCTGCTACCTGTGTTTTAGAACCATATAAATACGGCGTATTGTTCATTGGATTATAAGCATAATACAATGGACTATACGTTCTGTTATTTACATTGCTGATATCAGCATAGAAAGTAGACCTCCAATTGAAATTTTTCAAGAAAGTAACATCTGCATAAATGCTTCCTACATTTCTGTATTCGATATTGATGTTCTTATTCCAAGTATTTTCAACTTCCAATACTGGGTTTATAACACCAGAAGATTGTAATGCTTGATTCAAGCCAGAATAAACATTTGCATAAATGCTATCCCCACCATATGGATTTGCAACTTTGAAAGATTTTGCAGTGGCAGAAATTTGAGGCATTACTTTTCTTGCATGATCCAATACGCTACCTGCTCCATATGGATTGCGCTGACGAGTAGAATTCAGGTTCAAACCCAATTTTACATTTTTGCCAATTTTTAATTCATCAGAAAAAGACAATTGCATTCTTTCCAATTTTTCATGGATAATAATGCCTTCGTCAGTTGAGAAACCCAATCCAAGTGAGAACCTGTTTTTATCAGTAGCACTTGAAATGCTCAAATTATGATTATTGAATTTACCCGTTCTAGTAACGGCATCAATCCAATCTGTATTACCAGTAAGTGCAGAATAACTAGGGGAAGGAACTCCGTTATTTGCATTTTCTTGATCAAACAAGGTTTTAAATTCAGCGGCATTTGCCATCTTAATTTTATCTACCAGTTTTTTAAATCCGTAAGAAGTATTGTAATTGATTACTAATTGTCCTGCTTTAGCTTTTTTAGTAGTTAAGGCAATTACACCAGTAGCACCCCTAACACCAAAAATGGCCAAGGAAGAAGGATCTTTTAATATTTCAATTGATTCAATATCATTAGGGTTTAAGTAATCGATATTATCATTGAAAATACCATCCACTACATATAGAGGATGTACTTGTCCGATACTAACAGTACCCCTGATTCTGATATCAGGAGAACCACCTGGTGTTCCATTGTTTACTACAGATAGACCAGCTACTTTACCTTGTAAAGATGCAATTGGATTGCTATTAGGCTTATCTGCAATTTCTTTTCCAGAAATTTTAACGATAGAACCAGTCAAATCTCTTTTACTAGCAGCTCCATAACCAATCACCACCACTTCGTCCACTCTTTTTACGGCTACTACCAAACGAATATCAACTACTGTTCTTCCGCTAACTTTTACTTCCTGAGATTCATATCCAATACTAGATATAAGCAAGGTTGCATTATCGCCTACAGTCAAGGTATAGCTACCATTGTTATCACTGAAGGTTCCGTTCTTTACGCCTTTTTCAATGACAGAAACACCTCCAATGGGCTCACCATTTGGACCAGTAATTCTACCAGTGATTTTAGCACTTGTATTCTCATCTGCATTGGCAGACAAAACCACAATCAGATTGTTGTCTAATTGTTTGAATACCAACTGTGTACCCGAAAACAAACGGGTCAATGACTCGCTGATAGAAAGGTTCTGTGCAGTGAAATCAACCTTGGTTTTCAAATCTTTCAAGGAAGAGTTGTACAGAAAATGGAAATAACCATCCCCTTCAATCATTTTTAAGACTTTCTTAATCTCGGTTTGGCTGGTATGGAGTGTTACTCCTTGGGCTTTTGCAGGTGAAGCTTTCACCTGAAAAGTTGTAACCAGCAAAATGAAAATGGCAAGCTTCATAACAAGCAGTGTTTTAAGAAGCGTCCTGGACCAAGATCTTTGATCCGTAAGTACACTTTTTTGCATAATTTTGGTTTTGTTGTTAAAAAAATACAAGTAAGCTCCGGTCATTACCGACAACTTATTTGTAACTATTTTCCCGGGAAATGCTGCAACATTTCCCGTTTTTTATTTCTTTATAATCTTTACTTCGTTGTCTTTAATGGTATAATTAAAGGGCACTAAGAACTGCAATCCTTTCAAAGCCTGCTCCAATGATTCATTAACGAAGGTTCCACCTATTTTATATTTATTTAAATTCTCATCAAGCACAATAATTTTTACATTATACCAACGTTCCATTTTCAATGCAACTTCACTAATACTCTCATCTTCGAATGCAAGTTTATTGTATACCCAAGCTGATTCAACTACCGAATTATCTTTTGAAGAAATAGTTACATGACCAAGCTCAAACACTGGACTGGCCTTAGAAGCCAAGGGACGTACTGCGGGGATATTCGAAATGGCAGCTTTCAATTCATCATTGCTCAATATTAATTTCTCATTGGGCTTCATGATAATTTTTTCTTGGCGATCTTTCAATGTTACTTCAATACTACCGCGAATCAAACTGGTTTCAATATTTTTATCGTTAGGATAACACTTAACGTTAAACGCAGTTCCTAAAACTTTAATGTCCATTTTAGTAGTATGGATTACAAAAGGTTTAGCCAGATTTTTCACCACATCAAAATAAGCTTCACCTGTCAGCGTAACTTCTCTGATATTAGTACCAAAATGTTTATTATCATACACCAGTTTACTGTTGCTATTTAACCAAACCGCGGTACCATCGGGCAATTGTATTTTGGTGCGTGAACCATTTTTAGTACTCACCTCACTTTGAGCCATTTTTTCCGCTATAGGGTTGCTGCTTTTATAAAAAAAACTAAAAAATATCAAGGCAATTACAGTGGCTAAGGTTAAACCAGAAAATAAAAACAAGCGAAAATGTCGTTTTTTGCTATCATTTTCCAAATTCATAGAGCCTGCCTCGGCATAATCGGCCTCAATTTCAAAGCCTCTAGCCTTCATTCGATCGCAATGAAGTTGGAATGTAGCTTCCATATACTCTTCATCCTGCTCGGTTGGGATATTCCAGTAATACTCAGTAAATTGTATAGGTAATTGATTTTCAGGACAAACCTCTAGTAACTCATCCATTTCGGATAACTCAGTTTGCGTTGCTTCGCCAGATAATTTACGGGACAATAAAGTCCAGATTCTTTCTGTATTCATATAGAAGTCTAAACGTAAGGAGACAAAAATTTATAAAATCCCCTATGCTAACCTAAAAAAAATGTTAAATAATTTTTAGAAAATTTTCTTGACAGGATTTTCAAGTACCGTAGCAATTTTCTTTAAAGCTGTGGCTAATTGATTATCAATAGTTTTTACACTTATATTGAGCAATTGAGCAATTTCCTTATATTTCATGTTATCCTGCTTGGCCAATTTAAAAATGATTTTGCATTGCGGAGGAAGTGACTCAATGGCTCCCTCAATTTTTTGATTCAACTCATTAGAAATCAATGAATTTTCTGCATTTATATCAGCCGTGGCAAATTCTACCTGTAAATCATCTAATGAAAGTACCGAAGTCTTTCTGGCCTGCTGCAACCGACGAAGGGAAGTATTTCTTACACTTACATATAAGTACATTTTCAAGTCCTCAATTTCCAGCAACTGTTTTCTTTTGGCCCAAATCTCAATAAAAATATCAGATACTACTTCCTCAGCCAGCTGTGTAGACCTAAGAATAGAATTGGAAAAGTTCTTTAGGGGTGTATAAAAATGAAAGAAAAGTTTATTGTAGGCGGACATATCCTCGTAATCGGCTATACGTAGCTGCAATTCATGCACATCGGAACTAGTCAATGGAGCCCTTTGGGTCATAAGCAAATTCAATCTCGCCCAAATGTATATTTTTTTGTTTAATCAACAAGAGAATTTTATCAAGTAAACTGCAACATATTAAACAGTTTTACATATGCCAATTTTTACCTATAAGCATTTGGCTGAAAGTCAATGATATTAATACTACATACATTACATCATACAATTGGAGGACATAAAAAAGGGGGGTCAAATCACTGTTTAGAATGATTTGCCCCCATATTGCGGAGAGCTAGGGATTCGAACCCCAGGACCT
>CAIOIZ010000119.1 GCA_903858475.1 uncultured Bacteroidota bacterium | reverse complement strand
TCATGTAAATGAACAATATTGTTTTTTACTTCTCCAAAAATCCAGGATAACATATCATAAAAATGCACACCAATATTTGTAGCAATTCCACCCGACTTGGTAATATCGCCCTTCCAACTTGTATAATACCAATTGCCTCTTGCAGTAATATAGGTTAAGTCAACATCATAAATTTTAGACTGATCTCCATTGTCAACCATTTCTTTTAATGCAATTATGGAAGGATGTAACCGAAGCTGAAGAATATTAAATAGTTTTCTGCCTGTTTGCTGCTCAATGTCAATTAGGGAATCAATGTTCCAAGGATTCAGTACAATGGGTTTTTCACATATTACATCAGCCCCGTTTTTCAATCCAAATCTAATATGTGCATCATGTAAATAATTAGGAGAACAAATCGAAACATAATCAACAGGCTGTTTTGTTAAACGCAATTTATCAATATGCCTATCAAATCTTTCAAATTCTGTAAAAAAATCGGCTGTAGGAAAATAACTATCCAAGATTCCAACACTATCAAATTTATCTAATGCACAAACAATCGTATTGCCCGTATCCTTGATAGCTTTCATATGTCTGGGTGCAATGAATCCAGCAGCACCAATTAATGCGAATTTTTTCATTGTCATAAAAGTTGAATGTATTTCTTGAACTGACTTTTATAGGTGCTATACCCAAATTTTTGAGTCAGTCTATTCGAATCTGGAACGAATAATGATGGATTGGCTAAAACTTTCATTATCGCATTTGCAATTTCAATACGACTTATAGGATCCACCAATAACCCAAATTCCCCATTCGCCAATGCATCTACCGATCCATCCTGGTTGCCAGCAATCACAGGAAGTCCATAGTGCATGGCTTCGATGAATACTATGCCAAAGCCTTCTTTTCGGCTAGGCATTACGTATAGTGTTGCCAAGTTGAAATGGGCTGCCAATTCATCATCTGGTACAAATCCGGCAAATACAATATGATCTCCTAATTTTTTAACCGCTATAAGTTTATCCAATCTGCTTTTCTCTTCGGTATCATATTTTCCAGCTATCAGGTATTTAAGCTGGGGATTATTTTTAACCAAGGATTCCATGGCTTCTATTACTTTATCGTAGCCCTTGTACTTTTCTCCTGCAGATAAACGGGTAAGCGTAAAAATAATTTGATCGGATTCGCTGAAACCATATCGCTTTAATAATTGAGGATCTTTATCTGTTTTAATCCAAATCGGCAAATTCGGATCAAGGCAATTATTCAATACCTGCATCTTTGCTGGATCTATTCCATGTTTTTTTACCATTACATCACCAGTAAAAGCACTCACCGGTAATATCAAATCGCAGTAACGTAATTTTATTATTTTATACCAAGGCTGCTTTTCCCATACTTCAATGCCATGGGCTATCATAATCAACTTTACTTTAGGATGTATTATTTTTATCAACCACCCTACCAATAATAAATTAATATGGCTTAAAATAATCACATCCATCTTACGGCCAAGCATAACTGCTTTTAATACAAATTTTATTTTAACCGCTCCAAAGCCGGTAAAAATATCATCTGGAAAATAAGTATTACCTGCAGCATCTTGCTGCCGATCGTGCATACTGTATATATCTGTACGCCCCCCCTCCTGCAAATTAATTTCATGCAGGGCCTTGCCGGCAATACGACATACTTTTTCTATACCGCCGGTGGCGGAGAAAACTTTGAGGGTGAGGAAGAGAGAGTGGGTTTTCAAGGTTTGTGTTGTAGCTATTAATTATTAAGGGTTGAGATAGAGGTTGAGGTTGAGGTTGAGGTTGAGGCTGAGGTTGAGGTTGAGGTTGAGGTT
>CAIOIZ010000118.1 GCA_903858475.1 uncultured Bacteroidota bacterium | reverse complement strand
AGGAGGTCTTCCTCAGCCGCCGGCTCAAGTCCCTGGCTCGACGGACGAGTCGCCGTTTCGTTATCTTATCGGGAAGCCCACACATGGTGGGGGACAAGAGCGAGAAATTCGCAGCGGCACATTAAACGCCCCGAGCATTGTTGCTTTCGCAACAGCTGTTAGTGAATCGTATGATGCTCAAAAAGTTTCACAGCTAAGAGACTCTTTTATTTCTGGCGTTAAGCATTTGATCCCGCCATCTATGGATCAAGTGCAATACTTCGTTCACTGGGTGATGTACTAATCAATGCAGCTTTGTTTGTTTGGATAATATTTTTTATCCGACATCAATTACTAGCTACACAGTATAAACTAAAGCTAGTTCAAGCTTGGATGCAATGGCTTTTTTTATCCTGTGCCGCGCTCTTATTATTATTAGCCACTTTTACAGCTGGGCACATTGTACGAACCATGGTTGCCGATTCACAAATATCCTTTGACGTTATTAATTTCTTCACATTAAATAGTTATAGTGTTATTGGTTTTGTTGTATTGAGCAGTATTGCCATCGGTTATTTTATACTTACGCAAGTATTGCTTTATCTAATTGACCCCTACCTAAAACAAGCGTATGTATTTTACTTACTAACTGCAGTAATCGGGCTTTTTCTCTTGAGTTTTCAGCTTGGAGGAAATAATGAAGAATTTGAATTATTTCTATTGGCCTGGAGCTTATTGTATTTAGTATTTTTAAAAAACAAGCAACTAAGTCTATCAGAAAATAAAATCACTTCCTCGCGGCTAGTATTCTGGCTATTCTTTTTCTCTGTTTCAATTACCTCCATTATTGTTTCAGAAAATAAAAAGAAAGAGTGGGTAAACCGCCAACATTATGCAGAAACTTTATCAAGTAAGGCAGACCCTGGTAGCGAAACCCTTATGAATACGCTATTGACTGGATTTAGAAACGATTTTTTATTGGCGAATATTGATCGATTAAAAAAAGACAGTAGTAACCAATTTTTAAAAGACAGTCTTGTCAATGGTAATTTTTCAGGCTATACAAATAAATACAGCACCAAGGTGTACACTTTTGATGAAATGGAACACCCTCTTTTCAATGTGGATTCCATTACTTTCAACAACCTAAATACGGTACTTAATACGCAGGCCAAACCTACCAGCATTAGTGACCTGTTTTACTATGATGAATCATTTGATAAGTTTAGTTATATCAGCAAGAAGGTAATAAGAGATACTGCAGGGCTTACACTAGGCTATGTTTTTATATTAGCAAATCCCAAAGCTGCCAAAACAGATGCACCCTATCCCGAATTATTTGGAAAGGGTCAACACAATTCCATCGAAAACTCGTCGGTATATTCCTTTGCTATTTACAATAAATTATTATTGGTCAACAGCCATAACGATTATTCGTTTGCCACTAAATTAACAGCTCAGCAAGTTCCCAAAGAAGATTATGTATCTGTGCGTAAAAATGGTTACGAAGAATTATGGTATAAAGCGGGCCCCGACAATGTAGTTATTATAGTTAAACAAGATAATTTTTTCATCGAATCCATCACGTTATTTTCCTATTTATTTTGTTCATTCTTATTATTATCAGCATTTTTCTGGCTACTCAATTTACTAATACGAAGTAGATTGAATAAATACTTATTGAAGGCCAATTGGCAATTGAATATTAGAAATCAAGTACACGGCACGATTATATTTGTAAGTGTAATCTCATTCCTAGTAATAGGCATTGCCACCATATTGTTTTTTATTAGTAGATACGAAAATACCAATCGAGAAAAACTAAGTAGGACGATACACGTAATGGAAAATGAAGTAAGGAATACATTTAGCGAAGTGGCCATGTTTGATGACGAAATCAAATTATATGACAGTGCCTATCGACAAAAGCTAGATCGTACTGTTACAAAAATATCTGAAATACATGCGGCCGATATCAATGTATATGATATTGATGGCAAATTACAAGCTTCCTCCTTGCCCATACCCTACGACAAAGGAATTGTTAGTACCCGTATTGACCCAGTTGCCTATTACCATATGAATATTAAAAAAGAAGTGCAATATTTCAAAGAAGAGCAAATTGGCAGTCTACATTTCATCAGTAATTATGTACCAGTGCTGGATGAAACAGGGAGAGATTATGCCTATTTGAATATCCCCTATTTCACTTCTCAAAGTAAATTGAAGCAGGAAATATCAAATTTCCTTGTAACCATTATTAACCTGAATGCATTTATATTTTTAATTTCTGGTATTGTGGCATTTTATATAACCAATCGCATTACTAACTCATTTACATTTATCAGCAATAAGATGAGAGAAGTGAATCTGGTGAAAAAGAATGAAGCCATAGAATGGAAAAGAAATGACGAAATTGGCGAGTTAGTAAAAGAATACAATAAAATGGTGGGCAAGCTAGATGATAGTGCAGCAGCCCTTGTGAAAAGTGAAAGAGAGGGTGCCTGGAGAGAAATGGCTAGACAAGTAGCACATGAAATCAAGAATCCCTTGACGCCAATGAAATTGAGTTTGCAGTATTTGCAAAAATCTATTCACGAAAATTTACCCAATAATAAGGAACTCACTGCAAGTGTTGCCAGAACCTTGGTTGAACAGATTGATCACTTAAGTCAGATTGCAGGTGAATTCAGTCAGTTTGCAAATATTGGTATTCCGAAAAATGAAATATTTGATTTACATGAGCAATTAAGAACAGTTATTTTACTATACAGTAGTGAAGAAAATAGAAATGTTAAATGGAATCCGGTTTCGCGAGCGCTTAAAATATTTAGTGATAAAACGCATATCAATAGACTATTTACTAACCTACTTCAAAATGCATTACAGGCCATCCCTGAAGACCAGATAGCCTTTATTGAAATAGATGAAAGCATTCTGGAGGGAAGTATTTTAATAACAGTTAAAGACAATGGTAGTGGCATTCCAGCAGAAATGCAATCAAAAATTTTCACTCCTAATTTCACTACCAAAACTTCAGGAACTGGATTGGGGTTAGCCATGTGCAAGGGTATTGTTGAGCAAGCAAAGGGTAAAATTTGGTTTGAAACATATCCTGGAAATGGAACCCGCTTTTTTGTGGAATTGCCCTTAGCTGAAGGGTAAGATTCAAATGGTATTTCGATTTTTTGAAACTTAAAATTTAGCACCTACATTTGCAGTCTGGTATAGATTCGGGAAGTGGCGCAGCCCGGTAGCGCACACGTCTGGGGGGCGTGGGGTCGCAAGTTCGAATCTTGTCTTCCCGACAAAACAATTAAAACCCTGGCGATAGCCAGGGTTTTTTATTTTGCAGCATGGCGAGCTTGCTCGCTAATGCGGAGAAATAAAAAACCCGTAGCCGGTGATAACCGGCAGGGATTTAATTGTTTTGACTACCCCCTCTTAAGATCACCGCAGGTAATCT
>CAIOIZ010000117.1 GCA_903858475.1 uncultured Bacteroidota bacterium | reverse complement strand
ATTTAGTATTTGATCCTTTATTAACCGGTACTAATAGTATAGGTGCCTTTATTACATATTCTTGGAATGGTTTCTCTTGGACAAGAACTGCTATTGGCACAACTGGCACTCCAAGTCCATTGGTAGAAGGTAGAATTGAATCTGGTTCAGCCTTTCTTGTTCAATGGAATGATGCTAATACACTTACACTTACTGAAAGCAATAAAACTTCTGGAAGTGTAATGTCTCAAACCCCTACCACTGCTCCTGTTGAAGAATCAAGAATTAATTTAATTAGATTTAATGCAGATGGGACTCTTTCTACACAGGATGGTGTGGTGATTACTTATGATGCAGCATATTCAAATGATTTGGATATGTGGGATGCAGGGAAAATTAACAATTTCTCTCAAAATATCAGTAGCAGTAGAAATGGCACTAAAATTGCCATTGAGAGAAGAGCATTAATAACAAATAGAGATACTACTTTTATTTATATGGATCAAATTGGTGCTGGTAATTATCAATTCGAAATTACCAATACAGAATTGAACCATCCAGGTTTAATTGGTCAATTGAAAGATAATTATTTGAATACCCTTACCAATTTGGATTTAAATGGTACTACTACTATTGCCTTTACAATAGACGGCAATGCTGCTTCTTATGCAGTGAATCGTTTCGCTATTTACTTCGGCATCGCTGCTCCATTGCCTGTTAACTACAGCAGTGTAAAGGCTTACCGTCGCAGCAATGATATTGCAGTTGAATGGAAGGTAGAAAACGAAATCAGCATCAAGCAATACCAAGTAGAACGTGCAGCAGATGGTACTAACTTCAGCAAAATCGCTACTGTATTGCCAACGGGTAATGCCAATAGCAGTGCTCAATACCTAGCTGCTGATATCAGCCCATTGAGCGGCGATAATTTCTATCGTGTTAAAGCCATCAGTTTAAGTGGTCGTATTCAATATAGTCCGGTTGTAAGAGTGGTTGCCCCTAAAACAACCCAAGAAATAAGCGTTTATCCTAATCCGGTAACTAGCAATACCATCAATATCAGGTATAGCCAACAAACAGCTGGTACTTATCAAGCTCGTTTGTACACCATTGACGGTATCCTAATCTACAATGGAAGTATCCAATTGTCGAGCAATGGGGTAGAAGCCATCATACTAGGTGCTAAACCTGCAGCTGGTAGCTATCAACTGGAAATTAAAAATGCCAACGAAACTATCTTAACTCAAAAGGTTATCGTTCAATAAAATAGTTCTTACACTTGAATCTCGGCGGGCAATCAAATGATTGCCCGCTTTTTTATTTTTTATAACTGACAGATTTACAAATAGTTAGTAAAATTTTATTTTTTTTTTGAGATTTATACAATAATTCAATCTCAACTGTCGTTTTATAATTGCTTAACCGCAGTTCTGCCAATAAATGGCAAAACATGAATCCAAATCCCTATTTAGTAACAAATTAATTTGTTTCTATGAAAAACCCTACTACGCTTATAAGGCGGACTATATATTTGTCCGTATTTTTCAAATTCTTATTTTCTTTGAGTACTGCCACTGCGCAGATTACCGAAAGACTTTCTCTTAATTTGTATGCGCATAATCTGGATGGTACCACTTCATTGAATGATGGCACTGTTACTGATTATCATAATTTTTATTCCAATTTTGTGGATATGTGGGATGCCCTTAAAGTGCCACAAATTGCTGAAAGTGTAAGCTTTTCCAGAAGTGATACAGCCATTGCCATTGAAAGGAGAAAAATCATTCCTACCATTGATACCAGCTATATCAGGTTTAGTAATGCACAGCAGAAAAATTATAAATTTGAAATTATAGCTGCTAATTTGAATCATCCAGGTTTAACTGGTGTATTGCAAGATGCATTTACTCATTTTTATACCCCTTTAAACTTAAATGGTACTACAGTAGTTGAATTTGCTGTTACTACTAGCCCCGCATCTGCTGCTGCTAACCGCTTTCAAATAGTATTTATTACCAGTTCACCTTTACCAGTAGATTTTACCAATGCCAGTGCAATTCGTAATAATAATGGTATTGCCATTAATTGGTCAACTGCCAATGAAATCAATTTGCAACAATTTGATGTAGAACGTTCTGAGAATGGAAGAGATTTTGCTGTAATGCAACAAGTAGCTCCATTGCAAAACAATCGTGGTAATGCACAATACAGCATTCAGGATACCAAGGCTGTAACAGGCATGAATTTCTATCGTGTTCGTGCCATCAGTATCGGTGGTAGAATACAATACAGTCCTATTTTGAAAGTGGCTGCCGCCAATGGCACAGCCAATCAGATAACTGTTTATCCTAACCCTGTTAGAAATAATAATTTGAGTTTACAATTTGTTAATATGCCCAAGGGGGTTTATAACTTGCAATTGACCAATGGAGCGGGTATGGTTATGCAAACTGGACAGCTTAATCACAATGGTGCCAATGCAGGCCAAACGATTAATCTAAATAAGGCTTTTGTAAGTGGATATTATCATTTACAAATACTTTTACCCAATGGAGAGAAACAAGTACAAACTGTTTTAGTCGCTCAATAAATCAGGAATATAATATTGCAAAAAGCCGGTCTACTTTAGACTGGCTTTTTGGATTAAACTCCATAATCAGGAGATTTTTAAAAAAAGTAATTATTTTTCTTAAAAAATGTATTATTTGCCATAAATTTGCGCAATGAAAAATGTATCGAAAACCTTTTTATATGCAATGGGATTAATTGCAATAACCCTGATTCTGCCGATGGCTTTATTTGCCCAGTTGGCTGATCCTGATTCACCTATCGATGGCGGCCTTAGTTTATTAATTGCCGCTGGCATTGGTTATGGTGCTAAAAAAGTACATGATAACAAGAAGAAAAAACAAGCAGAAAACAATAAGCAAGATCTATAGTTGCTTAATTTTAAGATATTTTAAACCCGTGCAATGCGCGGGTTTTTTTATGAACCAACTACACTGCTCCATGTTGCCAAAAAGATTGTCCCCGGTTCAAAACTTTTCCCCTAAACCTAAACCTTAACCTAAACCTTAACCTATACCTTAACCTCAACCTCAACCTCTCAACCTCTCAACCTCTCAACATCTAAACCCTAAACCCCTCAACCTCAACCTCAACCTCAACCT
>CAIOIZ010000116.1 GCA_903858475.1 uncultured Bacteroidota bacterium | reverse complement strand
CGGTATAAAACAGGATAAGCCCTTGTAAGAACTAATCCAAAGTCGATTATTCGCATCTTCTAAAATTGCAATGCATTTGCCACCAGGCATATTTTCTTTTACCCCAACTGTTTGAATGATTGTTCTGTTTTTTTTGTCAATCAGTGCAATGCCATTGTCAGTTGCTACCCATACTTGGGTGGCTGAGACATGGCAACAATAGTTCACGGCATTGCTGGGTAAATGCGGTTTGTCATCTACTGTTGCCGCATCATATTTATAAAGGAATTTTTTATTGGCATCCAATTCAAAAAGTCCATTGTCGGTAGCAATCCAATAATGTCCGGTTTCATCTTGTGAAATATGACTAATTCTCGATTGTGTTGGAACTGCATTTCCATAGGGTAGCGCAATATCTGTAAGGGTTTTAGTAATAGGGTCATATTCTCTGAGGCCAAAGGGAATATAATAGCCCAGCAGTAATTTTCCATCGGGCTCTTTGCAGAGGGCGAAAATATGTTCGGCGTTGAGTGCTGATTTACTGAGTATGGGGCTACTAAATTTTTTTGTTATGTAATCGAATTTAAATAAACCTTTGCCGTCTGTGCCTATCCAAACTGTATTGCCATCCTGCACAGCAGTGTAATTGACCAAGGGTTCATTGGATATGGTTTTGCTTGTATTAGATAGCGGGTCATATTCCTGAATGCCTCGATATGAAAAAAGTAATATTTTTTTATTGGGCATTTCCAGCATCGCTCTTCGAACCATGACCATTGGTTGATTTGCTATTTGATTGTCGGGCACTATCGACTGAAAACGGAGCGGTAATTTAAAACAATAGATTCCTGTATTTGATAGTAAAATGGCTGTGCCATTTTTGTCCATCAACATTTTTTTGTAGATAGCATTTCCAGTGAGTAAAACCTTAATATCATAAGTAGCCGCCGATTGATCGTGGTAGATAATTTTATTAAAATCGTGAATGGTTAAAAAAGAGCTGTTATCAATTTCGGTAAAGCCATTCACAAAATCATCCGACTGTAAATAGGGTTCTTCCTTTTTTACAAAGGGGTTGTATTTAAATATTCCTCTAAAATTCAACGATAATAATCCGGCACCTTTTTTATATAAAAGACCATAAATAGGATTATTGGTTTTTGATATATAATTGGTCTGTTGATGTGTGGAAAGGTCTATTACACAAAAGTCTTTCTGGAAAGATGAAATATACAATCGTTGTTGTTCATCTTCTGCAACAAAATATTCAGTCGCTTGAAAAGGCAATTGTATTTTTTTGTCTGAAAAAAGGTTTTTGCAATTCCCCTTCGCGGTAATGCTAATAAGTTGGCCTTGCCTGGTAGCAAATACTTTTACAATATTTTCTTCAGCAGCAGCTGTGTAAACTGGGTAGCTTTTTTTTGATAGGGCATCTATTTTATCAATTCCTTTGTTCGTTGCAACATATATAGTAGTATTAATTCTTGTAATACTGTTGACAGTGGAAGAGGATATTTTGAAATTAGGATTTGTTGCAGAATAGTTTATAAAATATTGCCCATCAAAGCAGCTCAGTCCATTGCTTGTGGCGAGCCAGAGCAGATTTTTTTCATCTAGTAAGCCATCAACCACATTGTTATCGGCCAAGCCATTTTTTAAATCGTAGGCAGATGGAACTATTTCCATTATAGCCTGCGATTTCGCATTGGGCAATTGTAGGATTAAACAGAGAAACAGCGAAGTGATGAACCGACTCATTTGTTAACAAATATAAGTCATTGCGCTAGAGTAGTCAAGCTTGCAAATTTAAAAGCTCCCTCCAAAATTTGAATTTAATTAATCACTAGGAGGTTGAATGCTGCGGAGATTTTAATAAACTTAAATTAATTCAATATTTTTCTTTGCTACCGTTATTATTTTCCAGATTTGAATTTTATAGATTCGGAAATAAATTTTACTTTTTTAAGTAGAAACTTCACCCGCGATTTATGACATCACGAACTTTGAATGAGTCAGTAAAGAGATAGTTATTATTCTGTGCAGCACAATAGGCGCTGAATGAAAAACCAAATCTGTACATTATTAATCCTTAATACACCTGACAGAAGCGCCAAGCTGTTTTGCAGTCGACGATCTACCTATGCTAACTTGTCCATAACTCGTACTCCGGTACCAGGCATTGGCTGCATTATCTTGTGTTGCTGTCCACCACCATGCACCAGTGGTAACATTACTGAAAGATCCAAAATTAGCACGATAACCAGCCGGCAAGCCAGTGAATCCGCTGCTATTAGTGGCACCCGTATTCGGAGTTGCCCAATGCGCGGTGCCTGTTTCTTTGAGTGGTCCCCCAGCTATAGTTTCGCCCCCTAAATAAGTTGTTAATGATGTCCACTCAATTTCAGTAGGAATATGCCATCCTGCAGGAGCCAGACCTCTTGAATCATTTACTGCATACCAATTATATAATTTTCCATAGATAGCTGCATAGGTAGCCGAATCGTTATTATAATAACAATAGGCACCGGTTACTAAATTAGTCCAAGCAGTTGCGTCCGTCACTTTTGGTATGGGGTCACCATTGCGGTATTTGTCAACATTTAAATTATACAGCATCCACGATTGTGCACCGATAGATAATGGATCTAAAGTGGTGCCTCCATGAATATTAGTCCAGTTAACTCCATCGAACACTTGCAATTCGCCTCTTATTCCACAATCACTACACCAAATAATTAATCCTGCAACAGGCGAGGGGATGGTATTTCTTTGAACTGCTGACATCCGTGGTGGCAGAAAGCCACTGTTGGTAGAAGTCACTTCTAATTTAGCAGATGTTACGGGAGAACTGGTTCCAATTCCTACTTGCGCAGCGGTTGAAAAATATAGTAGAATTGCTATGCCTATTATGCTTAATGACTTTTTCATAAGTTAGAATTTTCGAATCTAGGAGGGTGAAAGGTTTTCTTACTACCCACGCCAAAGTTCCATCTAATTAATAATAATAAGTATAAAAGATCCCTACATAAATATGTAGTAGCACATATGATTGATATCAGTTGTGCAATGTCAACCAAGGCGAAGAATTGTTGATTCCCGGCTGTACTTATTTAATTTAAAATCTTTAAGAGTTTATTTATTTAACGCTTGTCGGGAGACAATGCAGTGGCATTCATCCCCCAGCTTATTCCGAAAAGACAATCGTTTAAAAGATTGTCTTTTCGGAATACCTTACTAATTTTTACGCTGGTATAAATTTGTACCACTTTAGATACCCTTAGCTACAGTTATAAAATTAAATAGCGGTTTAGTTGTATATAACCACTGCTTTTACTATTCGGGTATTGTCGGGGTTAACAATTTCCAGCTGGTAATTACCTGCTGCACAGTAACCCAATTTTACCTTATGTATTACGCTGCCACCCGTATGCGTTAGCTCAGTTACAAATACAGGTTGCCCCATGGTATTGATCAGCCGCAAGCGGTAAACGCCTTTATCCATTTCGGTAAACTGAATATTCATCAGCCGGTTAGTAACCGGGTTGGGATAAACCGTAAATAAATAATTTGTAACCCCCATATTAACATTCACGATTGTACTATATTTAAAATAGCCGCCAAAACCTATGCTGCGTATCCTGTAATAATTATGCCCACTTACCCCATTTATATCAAGCCAGTTATAGATAACCCTGGCTCCATTAGTGCCTGTGGCCTGCAGTGTTGCTACTTTACTGAAACGAAGACCATCCACAGATTTTTCTATTTCATAGGCGCTAATATTAATTTGATTATCCACCTTCCATTCCACAGCAATATCAGGCAAATGGCCCACAACAGGGTTATTTTGCTTTGTGGCTTTAATGCTGGTAAAGGTTACCGGTAATACTACATTTACTTCCCAGGCACCCATTTGTGGTGTAGCTGCCCTTGTGTTACCGATATAATCTGTTGTAATACCAGTGCCACTTACTCCAGCTAATGAAGCACTGATATAATAATCTGTACAATTTGTGCCGACTGAACTTGCAAAGACAGGATTAGTACTTAAACTTTGTGCATCCTGACTTGTGACGATTGGCAAACTTGCTTTATTTCCACCATAGTATCCCAATGTTCCACTGGTTCCTGAAGCTATATAATCGTTATAATTGCAGGTAAGTGTCCCTGTCCCCCCGGAAGTTACATACATAGCATAATGCAGGTTGCTTCCTCCCGTAGTTGTACGTTCATTAAAGAATATATTATTCCTGAAATCACGGGTAGTGCTATTTGAAGCATTATATAACGCATATGATTTATTGGTGGAACCTGAAACTAGGTTGCCGTCTAAATAAACAGTATTAAAATATAGCTTATTATTATCACCCACTCCACCATAGGTCTCATAAAAACCGTATAATGTTGTTTTTGTATTTCCGCCCAGCCTGATGATATTATTTGCGTAAGTGGTTGAACCTCTGGAAATAGAGATACCGTATACTGCCCCCCCTATACTGCTGGCACCGGTTATGCTCAGGCTATGAATAAAATTGCGTGTTACAGTGCTAGCATTAACCGCCCCGGCATAAGAAATACCCACAATCTGTCCTGTAAAAGTAGCATTTGTATTAGTTAATCCATAGATCGTATTATTTTCAATCGTTGCAACGTGGGCTGCGTTATCACAAGAAAATAATATCCCGTAAGTGTTAATCGTATTGATTGGTAATCCCAATGCAGAATTGATATTGTATATCTGATTCGAGCTGATGCTTAATGAAGTAGCGCTTGCATTAGTGGTTGAAAAGTATATGCCCCAGTTAGCGTAGTTGGTTATTGTTCCACTTCCAGCTACGTTCCATGCGTTTGTAATATTGGCAATGGTATTGGAATTTACAGAAGTAGATAAGAAACTTGTAGTACAATAAATTCCTGCAAAATGCTGACTATTGCCGGAATTAAGACTTGAACTGTTATTGTTGCTTAAATTAATGCTATTGGCGGTAGTGGCACTTCCGATTGTATTGTTATAAATTGTATTTGTACCATGATTGGTGGATATTCCTATAAATCGGTGACCTGAATTACCGGTAACTGTAGAATTAGCCAATGTTATTGACCCAATTATATTATTGCTGATATCTAAGATGTTTGTTGAGCCGGTGCCGAGGTTATTATGGTTTATCCCAAAGGAGGCAGCCACTATTGCATAATTTGCATTTACGGTAATGCTTCCTGTTGTACTGTTATCACCTATATAATTTGCACCGTCTGTTCCAATCCTCAAATTCCCTGCAAAAATTTGGATTCCTTGAAAGGGGGCTGCCTGACTTGCTGATATAGTAAGGTCAAGGTTTTTAATCGTATTCCCATATACTTTCGTGGCGGTTGTTTTGCCAACCCTTATGTAAATACCCACAAATGGGTTTGCACCTGTACTGTTAACAGTCCATTTCCTGTTAGTTACAGTAGCATTCGGACCGTCGCCGCCTATGTAATTGTTGTACAACTGATGTCCATCACCATCACCATTTAAATTTATTACCATAGTAGAACTTACAGTGTATGTTACGATATCAGTCTGATAAAAACTGTTTCCGGATATCACCCATAATTTATTATTTGATGATGTCCAAATTCCACTTTCCCTGAAATTATATAAATTATTATTGCTGATGGTAGCTGTGTTTTCCATTGCCGCGGTTCCTTGAGAAAAAATCAACGTCTTTGGGATGCCGGCGGCATCTCCGGTTATGTCACAATTGTCAATGGTATTTCCGGTATTTCCTGAGGAAGAACCCGTTGAAAAAAATATCACACCGGAAGCTGTCGATTGATAATAATTATTCAAACCTTTTACCGTACAGTATTTTACTGTATTATTTTGGGCATCTCCTATAAATTTGATTGTTGAGAGGTATTGGTAAATATTATTGTACGAATTTGTTATAACCAGGTCTTTGGAGCCTGTTTGATTCACACGTCCGTCTATCGTGACATTGTCTGCACCGTCCAGGGTGATTAAATCAGCAATCGTGTTACTGCCTCCGCTGATAGATAAACCTGAAACCGTTGGATAAATTTTTAACGATGCCCATGTATTTGTTGCCTGCCCCGTCAGACTGGCTGTGGCTGTCTCAGTGGTGGAAGCAGTAATCGTTATTGCGATGTTATTGGCGCTTTGATTAGTGTTGGTATTGATGGCAGTAAATGCGGCTCCTAATGTGGTGTAATTTCCATCTGCACCTGTTGAACCCGAAACAGTCACCTGTGCATTTGCCCGGCTCCCAAAAAGTATTACAAACACAAAGATTGACCAAAATAAGTATGTAATTTTCTTTAAAAAAGTGCTGCATAAACTATTAGTTTGATGAGCGTAAACAGTTGTTTTCATAAAATTTGTATTTGTAGCTAATGTGAATATTTAATATTTTAAAGTTTGACAGAATTCTACTCCTTTCTTAGGCGGAGTAATAAATGTGGGTTACTAAATTTTGTGGCGACGAGTGAGGTATAATTGGTTGTAGTGGCCCTACAATTTTTGTAATTTGAGAAAGGATTCGTAATAAATAAAAAGGCAAGCGGAGTACTAAAAATGTTTTTTTCATTAGGTTGGAATTTATAGGTTAGAATGCCTTTCAAATAGAATAGCATTTAACTTCAACAAAGGTAAAATGGCATGTGTACATACAAATTACCATATGGTAATTTATATGTACACGAATAAAAATATATAAATTAATTGGTAAGCTAAAAATGCTACATTTCCATTGCAGCGATTAGTGCATATTATGCCGCAGCCGGCTTAGAGATTGTGGGGTAACACCGATTAAAGAAGCGATATCTGCTAAACTGGCCAATTGAAATATCTCTGGCCTCGTTGCCAACAATACTTTGTATTTATTCTCAGCCTGTTCATGTAAACTTTCCTGAAGCAAATGATCGGTACGATCGCGGTAAGCAAGTAACATAAAAAAATGATACCGAAGGTAAGCTGGTATTTCACTAAATGCCCTTTCTGTAGCCTTTTTGTCTATCAGAAGAACTTCACTTTCGGCAATCGCTTTTAAATTATATGATGTTGGTACTTCCTGCCAATAACTTGCCGCATCGCCCATCCACCAGCCTTTGGTTCCCAAGTCTACTACTTTCTCATCGCCATTTTTATCAAGGGTATAATAACTAATGCAACCGTTTAGAACAAATACGCCATAGCGGCACACATCACCCTCCTGCATCAGCATTTCATTTTTACTAACTTTTTTGTAAACAAAAAACTGCAAGAGTGTTTCATATTCAACAGCGCTGAGGGAAATATGAGCAGAAATGGATTCAACTAATTCTTTGAATTTCATGTAAACAAGTTATCTTTTTTAAAAATACGACAATAATTAAACTCCTCACTCCCCTTAGCATAAAAAAGGAAAATATTCTATTAAATCTCCAACTTAGTTCATGAAAAACGAAACTTCTACCATGGTTCCTGCCCTCCCAACCATATTCTTATTAAAATGGCCTGCACTAAAAAAGCTGTAGCCGTATAACACCCAAATTAAGTCACCCTTCAATAGAACAAACCTAAGACAAATAGGAGTGTTTCGGTTCGTGAAGACAGGTATCTTGGTAGCGATTACCTGCGGTGATCTTAAGAGGGGGTGGTTCAAAATAATTAAAGCCTGCCGGTTATCACCGGCTACGGGCTTTTTTATTTTTCCGCATTAGCGAGCGAGCTCGCCATGCTACAAAAGGGAAAACTGGTTGGTATAAAATATTTTCTTAAAAAAAAGAGCAAGATTACCTGCGGTGATCTTAAAGGGGGGTGGTTCAAAATAATTAAAGCCTGCCAGTTAGCACTGGCTACGGGCTTTTTTATTTTTCCGCATTAGCGAGCGAGCTCGCATGCTACAAAATAAAAAAGCCCTGGCTATCGCCAAGGCTTTAATTATTTTGTCGGGGCGGCAAGATTCGAACTTGCGACCTCCTGGTCCCAAACCAGGCGCGATAACCGGGCTACGCTACGCCCCGAACGGTAATATTTTTATAAGAACTTCTGCGGAGAGGGTGGGATTCGATCCGCCGTGGCGGAACAGAATGACCCGTACTCATCCAAAAAAAATCTGCGGAGAGGGTGGGATTCGAACCCACGGTACAGAATGACCCGTACGACGATTTAGCAAACCGTTCCTTTCGGCCTCTCAGGCACCTCTCCTGATCCGCCCCGTATTAAGGGGTTGCAAAAATACAATTCCAAAAGATAATGCCCAAAACTAAATGGAAAAAGATGGAAATATTTTTTTATAGCCTATTTATACAGGCCATCAGCATCTGAAATGTAGTAATCCTATTGATTTTAATCCAATGCTATTACTTACCTAACTTCATAGTCCATTATTAGTCATACTAGCATGCAACCCATACAAACAGCATTGTGCTCCTTTGGAATGAGCGGGAGGGTTTTTCACGCCCCATTCATTCAATCTAACCCGCATTTTAATTTGTATGGGGTTTGGGAACGTACCCAAGAAGCAGCTGCTGCTATTTATCCCTCCATTCAGTCATTTCATACACTGGAAGATTTATTGGCCAATAGAACCATTGAACTGGTGGTTGTCAATACGCCTACTGTCACCCATTACGCATATGCAAAAATGGCCCTATTAGCTGGTAAGCATGTTATAGTGGAAAAGCCATTTACCGGCACTTGCGCCGAAGCACAGGAATTGATTGACCTGGCCAAACAAATGAACTTGAAACTATCGGTATACCATAACCGCAGATTTGATAGTGATTATAGAACCATTCAAAAAATATTGAAACAAAAAGTATTGGGTGAAATAGTGGAAGCAGAATTTCATTTCGACCGGTATAACGAAAATTTAAGTCCGAAGGCCCACAAGGAAACACCTGGCATCGGCGTAGGGGTATTGTATGACCTAGGTTCGCACCTGATTGATCAAGCCCTACAATTATTCGGACTGCCTGATTCGATTTATGCAGATTTAATGGCCATGCGACCAGGATCCTTAGTGGATGATTATTTTGAATTGATATTCTTTTACCCAACCATGCGGGTAAGACTAAAGGCAAGTTATTTAACCTGTGAAGCATTGCCAGGCTATGTCATTCATGGTAGAAATGGTTCATTTATCAAGTCCAAAACCAATATTCAAGAGGAAACCTTATTAGCTGGTATTAGTCCTGGTAATGAAGAATGGGGAATTGAGCCTGCAACGGAACATGGATTGCTCAGCACTTGCATTAATGGCATTAAACATAAAGAGCAGATTGTTTCCGAAAAAGGTAACTATGGTGATTTTTATACGGCAATTTATGAAGCCATCAGAAACGATGCAGCTATGCCGGTACAACCTGAAGAGGCATTAAAAGTAATTGCAGTAATAAGGGCGGCTTTCAAAAGCAATCAGGAAAAGCTAAGGGTTGATTTGTGAAAGTAAAATGGTCATTAAATAAAAAAAGGGCTATCATCGACAGCCCTTTTTTTATAATTGAAATGAGTTTATTTTAAATTGTGATATACTTTTTGTACATCATCATCTTGTTCCAGCATATCCACCATTTTCAACACCTCATTACTTTGCTCTTCATTTAATTCTACGGTGGTACTTGGTATTCTGGTAAGTTCTGCACTCACGACTTCAATTTTTTTCTCCTCCAAAGCCTTGGTCATATTGCCAAACTCTGTAAAGGCCGTTCTAACAATTACATTGCCATCGGCATCTTCCCCAATTTCTTCCAATCCAAAATCAATCAACTCTAGTTCCAACTCCTCGATATTTACACCGCTATTTTTTATCTTAAACTCACCCATACGCGTAAACGTAAATGCAACAGAACCGCTGGTGCCTAGGGCACCATGTCCTTTTGTAAAGTGCATGCGTACATTGGCAACAGTACGCGTAGAATTGTCGGTGGCGGTCTCCACCATTACTGCTACGCCATGGGGTGCATAGCCCTCATATACTAGTTCCTCATAGTCCGTCTTGTCCTTCCCCATCGCTCTCTTAATAGCAGCTTCCACTCTGTCCTTAGGCATATTGCATGCCTTGGCATTCAGGTAGCATCTTCTAAGTGCTGGGTTATTATCTGGATCGGGACCACTCACTTTTACTGCAATCGCAATTTCCTTGCCGATACGGGTAAAATTCTTAGCCATTTTATCCCAACGGGCAAACATGGTACTTTTTCTAACTTCAAATATTCTTCCCATACTTTAAAAAAAATTAAATAGGTATTATCAATTCAGTTGGCAAAGGTAAAACTTTTCGGCGTCCTACAAACGCTCTTGAGCAATCTGCTGCTAAGGGGTTAAATTTGCAGTATGGAAAAAAAATTCAGTTACCAACAGCTCATTGATTTTGCCCAGGCGATTTTTATTAAAATAGGCACAACCGAGCAAGATGCATTTACTGCTGCCAAAGCCTTGATTGCAGCCGACATTCGAGGCATCGATAGTCACGGGGTAGCTCGCTTAAGCGGATATGTTAGGCTCTGGGAAGCTAAAAGAGTAAATGCTACCCCCCAAATAAAAATTGTACACGAAACACCCTCAACTGCCGTGGTGGATGGGGATAGTGGATTAGGATTAGTAGTTGCACCCTTCGCTATGCGGGTAGCCTTAGATAAAGCCAAAGCCGTAGGTACTGGTTGGGTTAGTGTAAAGGGAAGCAATCATTTTGGAATCGCTGGCTATCATGCTATGATGGCGCTTCCGGAAGATATGATTGGTATTGCCATGACAAATGCCAGTGCCATAGTAGCCCCAACATTTTCCATCACCCGCATGTTGGGTACCAATCCAATAGCAGTTGCCATACCTGCAGGAAAAGAATTTCCTTTCGTAGCTGATTTTGCTACCACCACTGCTGCCAATGGAAAATTGGAACTATTGCAGCGCAAAAATAAAGACACGCCCAGCGGTTGGGTACAGGATAAAGATGGATTGCCTAGCAACAATGCCAATGAATTAAAACAAGGCGGGGCCTTATTGCCCCTAGGAAGCGACCGCGAGCATAGTAGCCACAAAGGATATGCATTGGGTAGTATCGTTGATATTTTTTCAGGTGTATTAAGTGGCGCCAATTACGGTCCATGGGTGCCACCCTTTCCTGCCTATATACCAATGCCCAGCTTTATGCCGGGTGATGGCATTGGCCATTTTTTTGGTGCAATGCGCATTGATGCATTTCGTACTGCTACAGAATTTAAAGCTGAAATGGATCAATGGATACAGGCATTTAGGGCGGCAAAGCCAATTGCGGGGCAAGAAAAAGTATTAATTCCCGGTGATCCTGAAAGAGAAATGGAAGCCATTCGTATGCAAGAGGGTATTCCTATTGTAGATGTTGTGGTCAGCGATTTACAGCAATTAGGACAAAGATTCGGCATCGATTTCGTAGTTAACTAATCCCGTTCTTGGAAACAATCACTGCATAAGATACATTTGCAAAAATTTAGTTCACCATAACGCATTAAGAAATATTGGTATGAAAATAATGAAGTTTGGCGGCACCAGCGTAGGAAAGCCCGAAAGAATGCACCAAGTATCTCAGTTGATAACTGCAGATGAGGAATCTAAGATTGTAGTATTATCTGCCTTAAGTGGCACTACCAATAGCTTGGTTGAAATTAGTCATGCCATGTCGCAGAGCAGTAAATCGGAAGCCAAACAACTGATTGAAAAACTGGAAGCGCATTACCAACAGTTCATCAAGGATTTATTGAAAAAAGAAAGTTCATTAGAAGCTGCCGGTAAAATTTTGCAGGAACATTTTGAATTTTTATACATCATATTGAAAATCTCTTTTAGTGAGGCCCTTAATAAAGATATATTGGCGCAGGGTGAATTATTGAGCACCAAGTTATTTTCTATCTACCTCACAGAAGCAGGTATTGACCATGCCTTATTACCAGCATTGGAATTTATGACCATCGATAGCTATGATGAACCGCAGGTAGGGACTATAAAAGTGAAGCTGGCTCAATTGATCAAACAACATGGTGATAAAAAAATATTTATCACACAGGGATATATTTGTCGCAATGCCAGAGGAGAAGTAGATAACCTGAAAAGAGGGGGTAGTGATTACAGTGCTTCATTAATTGGTGCTGCTGTGAATGCATCTGTTTGCGAAATATGGACGGATATTGACGGTATGCATAATAATGATCCAAGGGTGGTCAGCAAAACTTTTGCCATCGAGCAATTGAGTTTTGAAGAGGCTGCAGAGTTGGCTTATTTTGGAGCTAAAATATTGCATCCGGCTAGTATCTGGCCTGCACAGTATTACAATGTGCCAGTGAAATTATTGAACACCATGCAGCCCGAAGCAAAGGGTACTACCATTTCAGCCGAAGCAGGTAGCGTAGGGGTAAAAGCAATTGCTGCAAAAGATGGCATTACGGCTATTCGTGTAAAAAGTAGCCGCATGTTATTGGCGTATGGTTTCTTAAGAAAAGTATTTGAAGTATTTGAAAAATACCGTACTTCTATTGACATGATTACTACTTCTGAGGTAGCCGTATCCGTTACTATCGACAATGATGTAAATCTCCCCGATATTATTAAGGAATTAGAACCCTTTGGTACCATTGAAGTGGATACCAATCATACCATTGTATCGATTGTGGGCAATGAAATTGCCGAGACAAAAGATGTAATGAAAAAACTATTCGATGCCATTGAACCTATTCCTGTTCGTATGGTGAGTTATGGCGGTAGCAGACACAATGTATCCTTATTGATTACACGCAAATACAAAGAGGAAACTTTACAGTTGTTGAATGCAGGTTTATTTGGACTATAATTGCTAAGTAAGCAAAAACAATTAGCCCCCTTGATTAATTATGATCGATCATAGTTAACGTAATACCATAACCTTGTTTGTAGCCACCACTACCTGGAGTAGGAGGTTGGTATTCGCGGTGATAGAAAGTACGGTAGATCAGTCCAATGCCCTTGGCATATTTTTCAGCACCGATATTTCTTTCGCTATAACTATTGATATCATTGGGATTGCCAATGGTTTCATCTCTTTGTCCAATTTTAATAGTGCTATCGATATTTACAGTAGGAGATAATCTTGCAGGAAGATTTAAACTATCATAGGTATAATCCCAATCGTCTAAATATTTTACATTGCTGTTGATGGAGTAGGTGTCAATAAAAGTATTGCCCTTCCAACTGAATCCTTCTCTGATCACTTCTTTTAATTTCACAAAGCGCATATTGTTTTCAACAAACTCCAGCGTATTATCTGTAGCAACGGCCATGAATGTATTATCGGGTACCCATGGCTGTAAGGAATTCTTGCGGATGTATCGAATGATGCGGTAAGCAGGTCTTCCAAGGCCATCAGTAATCAGTGCATCCACCACCTGCTTTACTTCGTAACTCACAATGGTATCTTTAGTGCCAAAATTGATGAATAGTGCAGAATCTAATTTATAGGTGATGTACTTGCCAACTTGCAAGGGAAAATAGTCTGATATCTTCGGCGGATTCAAGGTGTCTGAAGATTTTTTACAAGCTGCAAAAAAAACCAGTGCCATCAGTGCCATTAAATAGAAAATCCTTTTCATAATACTGTAAGTTACTATTTATCCTGTTTTGCTGTTAAAAAAGGGCTGATAATTTATTGTAATAAGATGCCTTTGGTCATGATTAGGCTGCTTTTAAAGGGAGGAAAAGGTGGAGGTTCTTTCAATAATGCCCCCTCCAATTACATCGTCGCCTTCATAAAAAACAGCACTTTGTCCGGGCGCCACGCCTTTTACATCTTCATAGAAACGAACTGTAAGGCCTTTTTCGTATGTATGCAAGCTACTGAGTGCACCTATATCTTTATACCGAATTTTTGTAGTGGCTTCCATGCCATCAGAAAGTCCTTCGTATTTAATCCAATTGAGTTGGCCCACATTCATTTCATGTCGGTTGAGGTCAATTTCTTCCCCCAACACCACTGTATTGGTTTCGGGCACAATAGCAGTTACAAATACTGGTTTTCCCAACGCAATGTCTAATCCTTTTCTTTGTCCGATTGTATAAAATGGATAGCCTTTGTGTTTGCCTAGGTATTGGCCATTTTTATCAACAAAAGAACCGCCTGCCACTTTCTCTTCTAGTCCTTCCACTTTGCGTTTTAAAAATCCTCGATAATCATTGTCAGGCACAAAGCAAATTTCATAGCTTTCGTTTTTCTTGGCTAATTCGGGATAGCCAAAATCATGTGCCATTTGTCGAATGGCCGTTTTGCGATAATTGCCTAAGGGTAATAAAGTTCTTTTTAATAAATCTTGTTGTAAACCCCAGAGTGCATAACTCTGGTCCTTGGTTTCATCTTTCCCTTTGCGTAAAAAATATCGTCCATTGCTATGTTGCAATACTTGTGCATAATGCCCGGTAGCAATAAATTCACAATTCATGGCATCTGCTCTTTTTAAGAGTGCTCGCCATTTAATATGTGTATTGCACATTACGCAGGGGTTGGGCGTTCTACCTGCTAAGTATTCTTCTACAAAATTTTCAATAACAAAATCGCCAAATTCCTCTCTTATATCTAAGATAAAATGTGGGAAACCATGTTCTACTGCAGCCGCACGGGCATCGTTGAAACTATCTAGATTGCAGCAACCAGTTTCTTTTTTTCCAGTTGTGCCTACACTGGTTGCATAGTCCCAGGTTTTCATAGTGATGCCTATAACTTCATATCCCTCCTTGTGCAGCATAAGGGCTGCAACGGTACTATCAATACCGCCGCTCATGGCCACCAATACTTTTCCTTTTCTGCTCATTTGGCAAAGATAAGGCAGATTGTATTGGGTCGATTTTCGGAATTGGGAAGAAAAAGGCATTCTATTAAAGGCCAATTTGATTGAATCACTAATGTATCACGGTGTCCTTTATATTTAAATGTTTATATTGCAAAAACAGTATATTTATGAAACATATTTTCCTTGCAATATTATTTGTAACACAGCTGTATTTAGTACAGGGGCAATGGCGAAAACACGTAAGCACGCATTTATTTCTGCAATGTACTGGCACTATAAAAGATCCTAACAGGGGTAATAACCCATGGAGTATGGGTATTGGATTCAATCATACCATGAATAGCCGTTCATTTGTAAAACCAGTAATGGTCATGAGTGCTCATCTCTTCTTGGCAAGTGATAAAGTATTTCGCATGTTCCCTGATGGCAGTGAAATAAGTTCTATTAATACTATTGTTGATTTTTTAGGGGGGCCACTTTTTCGTGTTTCAAAAAACATCCACCTACAAGTACCTGGTGGAATCGGTTTTGTAAATGGTATCGCAAGGTGTGCCATAGAACCGGGCATTAATTTATTAAGCAACCAGCAAAAATGGCGATTGCAGTTTTCTTCAAAAACTATTTTTAACCGTATCAGGGGTACGAAAGAAAATTATCAAGGGATGGCATTTTCAATTGGGCGGCGTTTATAATTTTACCAGTTGTATACTTCATATGGACGAAAAAGAAAAAAAATATCAAGAGACTTTTGAAACCTGGAATAAAGTAGCTGATTTGTATCAAGAAAATTTCATGCATCTTGATTTGTACAATGATAGTTATGATTTATTCTGTTCAATGCTGTCTCAACAAAAACCCTCCATTCTAGAAATAGGTTGTGGTCCGGGTAATATCACCCAATATTTACTATCCAAAAAACCGGAGGCAAAATGGCTAGGCATTGATATTGCAGCACGTATGATTGAATTGGCCCGCATCAATAACCCTGCTGCCTTTTTTCAAGTAATGGATAGTAGAAAACTGCATCAATTAACTGATCAATATGATGCTATTGTTGCCGGATTTTGTATTCCTTATTTGTCTAATGAGGATTGTTTAATCTTATACTCTGAAATGTATCGGCTGATGCAAACTGGAGCATTGCTTTATATGAGTTTTGTTGCAGGCGATTATAAGCTTTCCAATTTTCAAACGGGAAGTAGTGGAGACAGAACTTACTTTTATTATCACCCATTGGATGGAATTAAAAGGGAATTGATGATTAGGCAATTTGAAATCTGTCAGGAATTGGAAATTACCTACAATAGAAAAAATGGGCAAGCAGAAATGCATACTATATTGATTGTAAAAAAACAGTAGGTATAAATCAATCTTTATTTCTACGGAGCCTGTTTTTCTAAAATATACAGCTATCTTTAATATGTATTATTACCCTTATATTAATTTTTACCTTAAAAATTTCTTATGAAATGGTTGCTCCTTTTCTTTGTTTCTTTTGGTCTTTTTCAGACAAGTGTTGCACAAAAATGGAATAATTTTAGCAACAATGCGATCGCATTTACCGCCCGTTATCCAGCTAATTGGACAAAAAAAATAAAAGAGGGGAATGTGGTATTCTTTACTTCTCCTGCAGAAAATGAGGAAGATGAATTTTATGAGAATGTGAATATAAGGATGACTGAAGATGCAGCGTTCAACAGTAAGATGAAAATGAAATCAACCATGCCTGCGATTTTGGAAAAGTTAACTAGCCTATTAGATGATTTCACACTTATAACCGAGCGGTATTTTAAGTGGAATGGTGGGGATGCTGGTGAAATAATTTATACCGGCAAATCCCAGGATAATGGGGCTGAAGTGAAAATAACTCAATGGATTGGAATTTCTAAAGGTCGACTTTTTACAGCTACCTATACTTCCTTAGCAAATAATACAGTTTACCTGCAGGATTCCAGAAAAATTTTATCGTCCATTCGATTTTAGTGCGCTGGCCAACAGGTATTCATTCCAACTACTATAAATTGATTGCATCCAATCAGCCTTTTTTCTTAATTTGTATGCATTCTATTTAATTTATTGCCTGCATGAACGCAAAAGAAAAAGTACTTCAGCGGTTAGAAAAAATAAAATTAAATTATCCTTCTTCCTTACCGCCAAGGCACAATGCGGAACTGTCCTATGCTCCTATTTCTATTACTTGGTTCATCGCTAGTTTAATTTTTTACATTATTTCAAAATGGATAACCCCTTTTTTTTGGAAAGGTATTGAGCAAGTATATGAAAATACAAGCCTAACAACTGTAGATGCGTTGATGGGTATGGCAGGCATATTGGCTTTTATAATTGAACCTGTAATTTGGCAAAATAATATTTATGCTGCAGCATTGCATCCCGAAAAATCATTGCCGGCTAAGCCAGTTCTTCAGCAGGCTTGGTGGAGGGATGGAATCGACATGCTAGTGGCCATGTTAGTTGCCTTGCTTGTTTCCTTCCCTTTTTCAATTTTAATGATCTTCAAACCTATTTTTCGCGCATTAATTTTATATAGCAGTTTCAATTATCTACACCTACTGGGCGATACGGGAAATAAAATGTGGTTATTCAATCTGCTTGTTGGGCTAGACATTTTGTTCTATTATGTTGGGTTGTTTTTTCCTTCCTGGAAGTATAATCCATTGCGATTGTTAGGAACAGTGTTGCAAGTCAATACGCAATCTCTGCTGCGCTTTTTGCCTAAGGGCCTAATGATTTTACATGCTGCTATTATTTACTCCCTATTGCTGAATCTATCACACCATACTATTAACCAATTAGATGCTGCAGAGGATTGGTATACGTTGACATTTTACTGGGGTTTATTCACTGTTTACACCCGGTTTTCTTTTTTGCCGGATGATTTTGATTTGATACTTACATTAAATACAATGCCTTGGAAATACCTTGTATTTAATTTGATCATTTTCGGCTTGTCTTATTGGAGTTTCCTTCAACCATTTTTTACAGCCTAATCTTGCTGCCCTTCGCTATTGCTCTTTTTGCAATACTTCAAAAGCCCTGCTGACGGTTACACCATTCTCATCTACTAGGGTAATTAGGTGTTTTCCTGGGGAGGGATTCAGTGCCAGTTGGTGAAAATTTTGTGTTGTACCAAGAAAAGCATCATCTAAGCTCCAGAATATTTTTGCACTACTTCGTCTATGCGCAGCCGTGAAAACAGTACGACCTCTTTCTCCATTGATTTCTAGTGGCACATATATTTTGGCATCTGTGGCAGGATAAAGGAGTTCTATCAATTTACCCGTTTCTGCAAATGCGCAACCTTCTTTAAAAGGGGGTAGGGTTTTATAGTCGGCATTTTTTTGTTTGTAATAGTATTCCATGGCTGGCGATAGAATAAACCAGCTGAGGTGTTGCATATTGGAAGGACTGGCACATTGCTCTGTTACCCTATATTGACCACTGGCATCTAAGTGAATGATTTTATGATAAGGGCAAAGGGGCGATTTTAAAGCATTGGGGGGCATCAACAAAGTATCTACATCATTACAATCGGTATTAGCCCTAAATCCCGATTGACGACAGACGGGAACATAGGTATAACTATAACTTGGTTTTTCCCACCAGGTAGACGATGGCAGTAAGCGAAATATTTCGAATAGAATAGGTGCGGCAGTTTGCACACCCACTAATCCCGGACGACCCTCCCCATCGGTATTGCCCACCCAAACGGCTACCACATTTTTGGGTGTTACTCCAATTGCCCAACCATCCCGAAATCCAAAACTGGTACCTGTTTTCCAAGCAATTTTTTGTGCGGTACTAAACTGCTGCCAAAGCCCTTCTTCTCCTGGTCGCATTACTTCTTGCATGGCTTGAAAACTAAAATAGATAGACGTAGGGTCAAGTGGAATAACATTGTTTTTAGTAGCAGGTATATCATCTTTAAGCATGTATCGTGGGGCATGAAAATCATTGGGGTTGATGCTTCCTCTATTTTTGGTGGAGTGATTCAATGCTCTGGCCATCGACGCATAAACGCCCGCTAAATCCCACATGCTTACTTCACATCCTCCTAAAATTAAACTCAGGCCATAGGTATCAGCCGATCTGTTTAAAGTACTGATGCCTACTTGTTGAAGGGTTTCGTAAAAGCGTTGGTATTTGTATAATTGTAATTCTTTTACCGCTGGTACATTTAAACTTCTTGCCAATGCTTTATTCGCTGGCACAGCGCCATCATAGCTTAAGTCGAAATTTTGTGGCGAATAACTGCCTATTTGAGTAGGGATATCCGGAATGATGCTGTTGGGTAATAATAGCCCATCACTGAGCATGGCTGCATATAGTATAGGTTTCAGTGTACTACCAGGACTTCTTCTTGCTGCAATTACATCTACAGCTGCTTCCATTTCTTTATTGCTGGGATCCGTAATATTGCCAATATAGGCCAAGCTGTTTCCGGTTTCAACATCTAAAACCAATGCACAGGCATTATTGATGCCGTTGCCTTTTAGTACAGCATGGTGTTGTTCAATAATCGTTGCCACATTTTTTTGCAATGCGCCATCGAGTGTGGTTTTTATTTTCGTGTTGGCGTTATTGTTAGTATTCTCTTTTATAAATCTTTGCAACAAATGCGGTGCCAATTGAGGCAATGCAATCGGATTGCCGGGCAGTGGTTCCAATTTCGACAAATCGCAAGTAGTCTGATCAATTTTGCCTGCTGTTTTTAATTGATCTAATAGTGTATTTCTTTTCTTTAATAAGAGATCCCTGTTTTTACCCGGATGTACCAGAGAAGGTGAATTGGGTAATACTGCTAAGGCCGCCATTTCGCCCCAACTTAGTTTATCCGAACTTCTTCCATAATATCGCCAGGAAGCGGCATCGAGTCCTACTACATTGCTGCCAAAAGGGGCATTGCTGGCATAAAGGGCAAGTATTTCTTTTTTGGAATATGAAAATTCTAACCTAAGTGCTAGAATACTTTCTTTTATTTTATTCCAAATATTTCGATGGTCATTTTTTTCACTTAATCGCATTAATTGCATGCTAATGGTACTTCCTCCCTGCACTACTTTTTTGTTTTTTGTATTCTTGATAACAGCCCTCCCCAACGAAATGGGGTCTACGCCCGGATGTTTAAAAAAGCGTTTATCCTCAAAGGTTAAAATGCAATCAATGAATTTTTGTGGCACTTCTTTATTGAGGGGAAATCGCCATTGTCCATCGGCAGCAATACTTGCATTTAAAAGTTGTCCATCTTTGTCTTCTATCACATAGCTGGTAGGCGTTTTGAATAGATGGGATGGCAAGGCGGCCCAAAACCAAATAAGCAATGCAAGTGCAATCAGCAGTTTTATTTTACTGCCAATACTTAATTTGTTATTAATATGATGAATGTAATCTTTCAATTGTAATAGCATCACTGCGTAATGAACAATATAAAAAAGAACACTGATATTACTTTTTTGCTATGGGCCTTTTTGATGTGCCTTGCAATACAATTGGTATTATCAGTGTTCTTATAATTTTAAGGTTGTATAATTTCAATCCACTTGCCGTTTACACCGGCACCGATATTGTTATCATACATGGCTTCACAGAAAACACCTGGCAAGAAGAAGCGTCCAAGGTAGGAGGCATTCAATTGCACAAAGTAGGTGCGGGTTTCACCCTGATTGATGTTGAAATAAGTATAGATACGGTCATCTCGAATATCTTGGTAGGTAGCCGCCGATGATTTATAGGCAGATTCCCCCTCCATCATTCTCGCATTTAAAATTTCCCATCCACTTGGGAATATTTGTGTTAATGCCATTTGTTGATACCAGCCGCGGTTGCCCGGATTCTTGATGACGACCTTAGCAATAAAATCTGTACCCTGACTTAGTTTATTTACATCAATGGCTTTTCCATCCTGCGACAAATAACTAATGCTCATTTGTAATATCGCTGGATTGTTATTTACTTTCAAGCTATCACCCGCCAATGGTTGACCCGATGTAATTAATCGTAGGTATAAAGTATTGCTGCCATTGTTTTTGATCACTACATTCGTATTACTGCTGGTAAACATTACCGGTAGTTGACGCAAATAGGCATTGGCGTTGAGATTCACCGCTTTTCCATTGACAGTACCACTGGCAATTATCTTAGCGCCACTTGGATTTTTGCCACAGAATTTTGCAATGGCCACCAAGCTATAAGCAGTGGTTTGAGTACTATACCAATTGTCCTGCGATAATTTGGCTGCAATGCTTCCCAATAATTCTTCTGCCTTAGTTCTTTTCTTTAACAGCGTAAGTGTTTCCAATACCATGGCTTGGTCTCTCAGGTCGGAGCCAAATGTGAATCCAGGATTGGGTCTTTGTTCAAATGAAATGGGCAATCCACTAATTAAATCCAATGCGATATTTTCCTGTCCAGCTAATTGGTAGGCAGCCGCTAATCTCCATTTTGCTTCCACCGTTAAATACTTGAATTCCTTTAATCGATTCATAGCACCTAATTCAGGCGTTTTCGCCAGTGCCAATGTATACAATCGATAGGCTTGTGAAAGGTCGGCCCCATAAAAATTACTGGCATTGGGTAACCAGCTATTGGCCTTTCCTTTTTGGTAGTTTCTCCATTGTTGTAATAAATAATCGCTTACAAAATAACCATTGTTTTGTGCTTCTATTAAAAAATGCCCAGCATAATTGGTTCCCCAATCATCACTTTCATTTCCGCCAGGCCAATAACTAAATCCTCCATCTGGTCTTTGAAAATTTTGAATTTTACTGATGCCCGCTTTGATGTTTTTTTCTATTTGCGCTTTTTTGTAATCATCTAAATCGGTCAATTGATTTAATACCAATTGTGGGAATACAGCTGAAGTTGTTTGTTCAATGCAACCATGCGGATATTCTATCAGGTAAGAAAGCCTTTTCTGTAAGTTCATAGAAGGAACACTGGAGATTTCCAAGTTCGAAATGGAATTGGCTGCAATACCAATGGGAACAGCAGTTGTATTCCATTGTTGCCCTGGTGCAAGTGTAATAGCAGCAACGCTGGTAACAGGTGGATTAGGATTTCTAATATCCAATTCAACTTCATAACTGGCTTTTTCTGCTCCTGCAGTGGCCTGAATTTTTACTTTTCCAATTCCGGTATTGGGTTTTACCCTCACATCAAAATAAGCCATTTGTTCACCTGCTTGGGAGAAGCTGATATTTTGTGTATTGCTGCCAACTACTTCTAAATAAGGATTGGCTTGTAAAGAAAGTGATACGTTATATATATTGTTTTCCATTGCAAAAACAGTTACTGGCAATTTGATGGTTTCGCCAGGTCCCAATACCCTAGGCATGGTAGCGAGTAACATCAAGGGCTTCTTAACAGCAATTGTTTTTTCGGCCATGCCATAGCTGCCATTGTGTGCTGCTACTACCATGGCTCTTACCGAACCGATATAGGCTGGTAAAGTAAATTTTTGCTGCTGTGTTTGGTTTTTGCCCAGGTGGAAAGGGCCGAGATATTGCACCACTGGTTTAAATCGGTTGGCTGTTTTTTGTTTGCCAGTGCCTAGTTCTGCATCACCACCAATTGTTAGAATTCTTTCCAGGTCGCCACCCCAAGCTCCAATTACATAATCGTATAGGTCGAAGCTTTTTACACCCAAGGCTTCTCTTGCATAGAAGGCCTCGTGTGGGTTGGGGGTTTTAAAGCGGGTAAGGTCTAGCAGTCCTTCATCAACAATGGCCACTGAGTAAGTCATTTCTTTGCCATTTTGTTCACTAACGGAAAAGGATACCTGCTGTTCGGGTCGAATGCTGGCAGGCATATTCAACAAGGGCGTCAACACGGTATTCTTGTCCTCTACGAAAATGGGGACTGAGCCATACATCCTAATCGGCAGGTCATTGATGGTTTGTGCATGCGGTTGTAATAGGCTTACGGTGGCATAAATATTGGGTGCCATCGATGCTTCTGTTTTGAATTTGATGACGGTTTGTCCGGCACTGGTTTCTTGCCAGAATGTTTTAATCACCTTGCTGCCATTTTCAAGACTCACTAATATTCTTCCATCTTTGCTACTGGGAATATTCAATACCACTTCTTCTCCCACATTGTATTTTTCTTTGTTGGGTTTAAAGGAGAGCATGGCAGCGGCAGATTGGTCATCATTGCCAGCCCTGCTTTGCCAACCTGGTTGGTCGATGTAAAAAGTAGAACCGCAAGTGTGACCGCTTTTCAAATCTTTTACTAAAATTAGGTAACGACCCCATTCACTTTCGGAAGTTCCAAAACTCCATTGACCACGACCGTTATTCAAAGTGAGGGTTTCTTTTTTTAGCAATTTATTGTATTCGTCTTGTGTAAAATTGCTAAGATTGTCTCCGTTATTATCCCACCACCAACGCCATTGAATGCGATAGTATTGTACTTCTACCTCATTATTACCTGTTGCCAAATTGCCTTTATTATCTACATTGACGATTTGTATGGTATGTTTTTTCCCTGCCAGTAAATAGTCAAATGGTTTTTCGCCATCGGGTAATTTCATCCCTGCATAACTAGTATATGGACTAAAGGGGATGGTCATATTGTCAATACTGAATGAGCCGCCTGGTTCAAATACTTTTACTACTAAATTGGCATTGAGCATGCCAGGTGCTGCTTCATCAATTTGGAAATTGGTTTTTAAATTAGCATTGCCCGACTCATCCAAGCTTCCTTCGAAAATAGTTTTCTGTAAGGTGGAATAATTACTGGTTGGATTGTCGAAATCGAAACCCGCAAATTTGGGGAACTGTGTTTTTCGGGAATACAGAGATGCATCGATTTTTGCTTTTAGATTTTTACCAGGAGCACCAAAGAGCCATTTGGCATTGATTGATCCATTGCTGGTATTACCTGCTCCTAGTTGAGGGTCTTTTCCGAAATCAACATTAATCTTTAAGCGATTAGGCATTACCGTTTCTACCTTGATTCTTTTTTCAAAAACAGCACCACCACATTTGATTCGGGCAAGCCAGTTGCCTGTGGGTGCAGAAGCATCGGTATTGGTTCTGAATAAGTAGAAGCCATCTTCAACATTGCTTTGTATACTGCGTTTGTACAATTGACCCTGTGGGGTAAACAAGTTAAACTCTACCGGATGTTCTTTGGGAAGTTTTCCTTCCTTGTCTTCAATAATACAATTGAGGTACAGGGTATCGCCAGGCCGCCATACCCCCCTTTCTCCATAAATAAATCCTTTAATGCCATTTTTTACTTCCTCTCCTCCAACATCAAATCGACTAATGGCAAGCGAACTGCCATCATCCAATTTTAAGTAGCCTCTTTCATTGCCCTTTTTGGCGATGAGTAAATAAGGTTTGCGTTTGAGTTCGAGGTTGGCAAATCCATCGCTGCCACTGTTTCCTTTGCTGATAATAGTTTGCTGGTAGTCTAATACTTCCAATTCTACTCCACTCATCGGTGCTGTGGTAAGGATGTTACTAACGGCAACGGTTATATTATTATCATTGCCTCTTTTAGCAGTAAGTCCAATATTACTTGCCAAAATATTGCGTATGGCCCAACGGTCTTTATTGTAATAAGACTTGCTCATAGGATCATCCCTTCTTTCCCAATTGTATCCATAGGGATAATAGTTGTCGTAGCGATCCCAAAATGCATCATCATCATCTACTCCATTGAGACCATATCCTTCTGAATAGCCTTCGTCTTCGTAGCCCTCTGCTTCGTTGTTGCTACTGTTGGCATTGGTATCCACTGATTGATACAAAGAGTATTGGGGTCTAAACCCAATGGTTACACGATAAATAGCCCCTTGTTCGGTTTTTAAAAATTTATCAATGTCTAAGGAGAAGTGTTGCTTTTTATGTAGATCCAAAGTTTTGTCATCATCCAATCGAAGTGTTTTTTGCACAATAGGTTTGGCAACCCTCCTTAATTCATTATTGCCTGCTAAATCGTTTTCTTGTAAAAACTGCGGTACATTATTTTCGAAAATCTTGATGATGCTAATGTCAACGGCATTTAGGTTTACCGCTTCAAAAGGCAACACCAACCTCCCACTATTCGGCAATATATTTCCTTTGCCATGAATTTTAACCGAAGGCATTTTGTTTTCGAAATTGATATTGCTGGTAAAACCTTTGTCCAACACATCTCCCCAAGTGTTTTTGATACCCGGATTGATATTTACAGTATAGTTTCCATCTAATTGACCGTTGCCAAAAACTTTCACTTCACTTCCATTAATGGTATAGGAAATATCCGACTGATTGCTAAGGGCAATCAAGCCCTCTAAATCTTGCCCAACTGCAATGGGGTCACTGAAAAGAATAGACGCATATTGTTGTGCTTCATTAATCGGCATTACTTCCAATACTTTAAATTCACCAATGGCTGGCACGGCAATAGATTTTTCTCCCTTGCTGTCCATATTCATAGGGCTGCCATTCCAACTGATGGTACAATTGCTAACGGTGCTACCTCTTTCTATATTTTCTATATTAAACACATGCGATTTAGTAGCATCATTGTGTTGCCATTTGATAGAGAGTGCTTTGTTATTTTGGCTGGCGCTAAGGAGCTTTTCTAATTCAGTGCCTGTTTCAATATCTGCCGTTTCCAATACACCACTAAAGCTCATTTTATTTTTGTTTCCACTACTTCGTAGGCCGTTGTCAGCAATACGGAAAGAGGGTTTTACTGTTTTTAAACTAAACTTGAATTGTGCAAATTTGGAAGGTACTTTGGTAACCTTGTCTAGTTTAAAACTAACATTGTATTGCTGATTGGGCTTCAACCATTTTGCTGGTTTAAACTCAATCGTTCTTGCATCTAACCAAAAAGCCTTTCCCTTTACTGATGGGGAAATGTCAAATAAATTTTCATTCACTGCTTCCCCCACTGCATGGGTGGTACTGGCATCAGTTGACAATTGAATGCGGATACTGGTGGTTTTAGAAACAACACCAGTGGTATAGGCATCAATGAACTGACTGAATGCTGGATCTACTTCAATCCACTTGTCTGATTTGTTACAGGATGCAAAAAAAGAAACTATGCTAGTTAGGCATAGAAAGATTCCTAAAAAAGTTGCATTGAACTTTTTAGAACGGGTAACACGGACGAGGTCCATATATTTATCGTATTTTTTTGTTCAGCAAAACCAGGACGGCTTTACTGTTTGGTTTGTGAACGTAAATGTTGGAAGAAAATTTGGATTCTGCAAGAGTGGAAGCAGGTATTTTTAGTTAAAAGAAATATAAATGCATTTTCGGGCTATTGATAGCTGGCGATTGCTTGTTTGCGGGATTGCCTTATTAACAAAAAAAGCCGGTCAATTGACCGGCTTTTGATATAATTAGTAGCTTTTATTTTGCTTCCACTATCAGTTTCTCTTGCAAACTGCTTCCGTCGGCAGCTACAATTTTAACGATATAGAGGCCCGCCTTCAAATTATTGATGTCAATTTGAATTTTATTAGGAGCCGTTAGTGTTTGCATCATCAAGGTTTTACCAACACTATTTACAATGCTAATTTGTCCATTTTGGAAACGCTCATTGTATTCTACAGTGATATTTTGTGATGCAGGATTTGGATAGATGGCGAAATTAAATTTGCTCTGCAGCTTCACCAAAACGGTTTCTGAATATTTAAATCCACCACTGAAATCCACTTGTTTTAACCTATAATAATTAAAGGTACTTGGACGGATGTCTGTAAATTCATAATTACCGCCATTGATACCATGTGAGTTAACGGTTCCAATTTCAGCAAAGCCATTTAAGCCATTATCAGATTTTTCAATAACAAATAGTTTATTGCTTATTTCATTGGCAGTAGCCCAGTTTAATAAAACTTTTTTATTGTTTTCCCTTCCTGTGAAGCTAATCCATTGTACAGGAATAGGTGTACAACCATTGGGTAGGGTATAGGTGGTGGTAATGCTTTGACAATCGGGATTGGTGATGGTTAAGGTTTGTGTGGTTCCGGCTAAAGAAGGAGGCCAGGTTAGACTAAAAGTAATTTGGGTAGGACTAACAAAAACCAAGTTACTGATAGAGGCACCAGCGCCAGTGGTAGTAACAGCTAAACGGTTTGTATAGCCTGTACCTGGGTCAAAAAATTCTGAATTATTTACTGATGTTCCATTCAAGGTGATGGGCGTTACATAATTGGGTCCAACAATGGAGCCACAACCAATAGTGCCAGGAGCAGTAGGCGTAGCAGGTGCTGGCGCTTTTAATTGAATAGCTCTTAAGCCCCAATTATTGGCGGTATTGCAATATTCTTGAAATGTCCACATGGTCATATCATCGTTGGGATCTACCACTGTTTGGGAATAATCGCCCCAGCGTGAACCAGGTCCAGGATCAAAAGAAGGATTATAAGTTGTACTTGCAGCAGTTGCTAAAGTAAATGCTTGCATGGTAGAAGCAGCATCGGTTCTATAACGGCCTGCAACACCCGCATCTAAGTATAGATTGGCTGCAGCTGTTGTAAAACCTAGTACAGCATGTCCTTGTCCAGTCATGGCAATGGAAGGAAAAATAAATCCTCTGGCATTGGTAGCTGCGGCATCATATAGGGTACCCTTCTGCGTTAGTGTAGGGGTGCCTGTATAATTGTCTATTTGGTACCACCTGGCTGCATTGCGTGTGCCACTTGCTGAAGCTACACCTGCACTGGTAACATTTATTGCATGGGCTGTCCAAAGTGAGCTGGTGCCAGTTATTTTATTTTTTCTAATAGAAGCAGCAAATAATCTATCATCTGTTGCATCAACAGTATTGCCGCCAATAGCGGCTTGTGAGATAGGGCCACTTGTGCCTCCAGCAACACTAATAGCCACTGCGGCAGATGCAACAGGGGTGCCACCAGGATTGGTAATTCTATGTAAATTCAATTTACTGTATACGCCAGCATCTACACCAATTAAATATCCAACAGTGGCAGATGGGTCATCATTGTCAACACCCTGTGCCACATAGATCCCAGTAGCAGCACCTCCCAATTGATGAAATGCAGTTGTTACGATGGGGCCTGCGCCAAGTATAGAACTTTTACGTACTATAAAAACAGAAGCGCCCAAATAGGAAGTACCTGCCGCATCAAACATGGTGCCGCCGATATATAGCGCATTGGCGTCTACTCCCAATGTGGGATAATCGAAGAAACCTCCTGCATAGGGTGATGGGGGAACAGGTGACAATGCATCAAATACAAAACTAAAAAAGGTGAAATTGGCTGCAGAAGTAACAGTGGCACCACTGCTCACTGCTATCACACAGGCATTAGAAAAATTGGCCAAATCAATGGCAACAATAAACCAACGACCGGTACTGCGATCAAATCGAACATGTGGGTCAGTCGTGCCATTGGGTGCAACAGTTGCAAAAAAAACATCCAGATCTGTGCTAAATGCAGGGGATGCTAATGTTACATTTGAAGTGCCGGTAGTAGTGGTTTGCGCTGTTTGACAAACGGTATTTTTTGCATAGAATTTTAATCTTCCATTAGAAGCAATGCAAACCTGCGTGCTACCAATATCGCCTTGGCTATCTGGCGGAACAGAGCCAGATTCATTCAATGTATTACTTAAAAAATTGGAATAAATGGCTTGTGTAGTACTAATGCCATTGGGTGAATTAGGTGCCACTGGCGTATTCGTACTAGTGTTAGCAGGGAAACGAGGATGGCGCCTGGTTTCATATTCTTCTCTAACGCGAATGGTTTTGGGTAAAAGATCGGCCTGTGCAGATCTGGCACTTAATTCAGCGACTGAAACTGTAATACCCATTGCGCCAGTATGCGGTACGCCAACAATTTCATTTCTTTGGGCGACTACACTCAGCGAAAAAAATAATAATAAACTAACAATAAGTGACCTGGTCATTTTGTGATTATTGAGGTGATACAAAGCTGATTCAAGCCAACAATTTACACAATAATATTTAATCCATAGAAGGGGTGTCTTTGGATTGCTTTATTACTATTTTAATTTAATGGCAATTTGATAATAGTTATTTACTGCACCCAGCAGTTCGTATTGTACATAAAAAGCAGCAGCAAATTGGCTAAATGCGGCAAATTCGTGATTGGGTACATTAAATTCATCGAATAATATGATGTCACCGGGTTTTAAATACCGGGCGATGGAAGTAAGTACATATAGGGTAGAGCTGTACAAGTCGGCATCCATATGTATCAGTTTTCTGCGACCATTGTTCAGGTTGTGATTTTCCAAGAAAGGAATCAGCGAATCTTGAAACAAGCCTTTGTGAAAGCTTGCCCTACTGTCTTGCAACACTGGGAGGCCGGCGTTCATGTCTCCTTTTTTAAAGAAACCCCAGTCTTCCGGCAATCCTTCAAAAGTGTCAAAACCAAAGAATTTCGTTTCGGGGTTTTTGTTTTTCTCTATCCACCAGAAAAAAGAATGTCCACCACAAACACCAAATTCCAAATAATCTATAGGCGTATTCTCGAGGTTTTCTTGTGTTGCAATGTATTCATGTAACTTAACCCGATTGCCATATTTTCTTACTGGAAGATAAAAATCATCCAGTATCCCTTTGCGTTGGTTTTTACTGATCCACCTTGATAGGGCAATGGTATTGGCCGCAAATTGAAAAGGATGTTTTAAAAAATGTAGCCAAGCACCTGGGCGCAAAAACAAAATAAATCCTTTTAAAAATGAGTTAAGTTCTTTCATGATTGATGGTGATAAGTATATCGATTTTAATTGCCTGCACTCAAGCCATATTATTAATACATTAATTGATCTGTTGATTTTTAATAAGATCCTCCAATACATCTCTCTTTCTAATGAGTTGTGCATTTCCATTGGTGACTAATACCTCTGCTGGTTTAAACCTGCTATTAAAATTGCTGCTCATTTCAAATCCATAGGCACCTGCATTGTAGAAAACCAAGCGATCTCCTTCGCGTATTTCTTGTATAGATCGGTCTGTAGCAAAGGTATCTGTTTCGCAAATATTGCCTACTACGGTATAGTTTGCTTCTTTGCCGTTTTTATTACTTATGTTTTCTATGCGGTGATACGCATCATAAAACATTGGCCGGATGAGGTGGTTGAATCCACTGTTGATACCAGCAAAAACAGTGTCGCCACTTTTCTTCATCACATTAACTTCTGTGATTAAATAACCAGCTGCACTCACCAGAAATTTTCCTGGCTCAAACCATACTTGCAGCGGTTGTCCATTGGGGTTAGGGTGGTTGTCAAATGCCTCTTTTACTTTTGTCGCCAACAAATCGATATCAGTTTCTCCATCGCCTTTTTGATAGGGTACTTTAAATCCACCACCCAAATCAACGGATTTTAAATTTTTGAAATGGGGTATAATATCAAAAAGTACCTCAATGCCTTTTACAAATACCTCCACATCCTTGATATCACTGCCTGTATGAATGTGCAGATTTTGAATATTGAGTTGGTATTTTTCTACTAGCGTTAAAATTTCATCCAGCTGTTCAACAGGGATTCCAAATTTACTTTTGTCGTGTCCGGTAGAAATTTTCATATTGCCGCCTGCCATAATATTGGGGCGTAGCCTAATACCTACTGGATAATGGGGTCCAAATTTTTGTCCAAATTTTTCCAGGTTACTCAAACTATCTATATTGATATGTACACCTAAGTCCTTAGCCTCTTCAATTTCTGAGAAGTGAATTCCATTGGAAGTATACAATACATTGTTAGGAGTGCATCCTGCAAATAAAGCCAGCTTTACTTCATTGATAGAGCTACAATCTATATTACAACCGATGCTATTGATATGCCTTAAAACATGAATATTGGTCAATGCTTTACAGGCATAAAAAAAACGAGTATCGGTTTGTGCAAACGCCGTGGTAAGGCGTTTGTATTGTTCAGTTATTTGATCGGCATTATACACATACAATGGGCTACCAAATGCTGTAGCCAGTTCATTTAAGTGTTCGGGGGAAAGTAAAATCGACATGTCGCGAAAATACGAATCATCCTACAGAATTGAGCGCGTAGTGAATTACCTGCATAAAAAAAGCAGGGAAAAAGGTAAAAAATAAAGTTTAGAGGGATTAAATGTCCTTGTTCTCTTCTTCCGTATCTGAAGCCGTTTCCTCCGTTGGACCGTCGGCTTCTATAACAAGGTTTTCTTCTGTTGCCAATGCCTCTTGTTGTGCAGCATTTTCAGCTTCCATCTCGGCCTGTGCTTCTTTTACATTGGTAGCATTTACCAGTTCCTCCATGAGTATCTCATTGAGTTTTGGCAAATCTTCTGCGCTATTTATTCCAAAATAGTCCATGAAAGATTTAGAAGTAGCATAAATCAATGGTTGTCCTACGGCATCTTCTTTTCTTCCTGTAATAACGATTAAATCTTTTTCCAATAATTTTTGTACTGCATAATCACAGTTCACACCACGAATGCTTTCGATTTCACTTTTGGTGATGGGTTGTTTGTATGCAATAATGGCCAATGTTTCCAATGCAGCAATCGATAAGCGTTTCAGAAATTTATCGCCATTTAATTGTGCCACCGTTTTATGGTATTCTTTCTTAGTAAGGAACTGCCATCCGCCACCGCTTTGTAATAATTCGAAGGCATAGAATTCAGCATTGTATTTGTCTTGAATACCTTCTAATGCAGCTTCCACTTGTTCTATAGTGGCTCTTTCTTCTATGAAGCCCAATGCATTGTTAACCAATTCAAGTATATCGGTATTATTGAGTGGTTTGTCACTGGCAAAGACCAGTGCTTCAATATGAGGAATGATTTGTGAAAGCTCCATGTTTTTTTTCGTTGATGGGGGTTCTTGGCTAGCAGGTTTTTAAAACCGGCACTTAGTATAAAATCAGTTGACATTAACCTTGCAATGCTGCAGCACCACTTACGATTTCGGTAAGTTCAGTGGTAATAGCAGCTTGTCTGGCTCTGTTGTAACTAATTTTTAATGATTTTAAAAGTTCGTTGGCATTTTCACTTGCTTTGTCCATGGCTGTCATACGTGCACCATGCTCACTAGCGTTGGCATCAAGTACGGCTTTGAACAATTGAGTGTTTAAAATTTTAGGCATCAGCTCGGTGATAAGCACTTCTTTGCCTGGTTCAAATATGAAATCAGCATTTTTTTGTCCAGCAACCTTAACTGCTTTCGAAACAGGCAAAAAGGTTTCAGCAACAAAGCGCTGGGTAGCAGCATTTTTAAATTCACTGAATATTAATTCTACTGCATCAAACTCCTTATTGACAAAGGCATTCATTGCATATTTGGCAGCAGTCTGCACTTTGGTAAAACTCAATCCAGTAAAAATATCCCAATAGGCGTCCACTACTTTAAATCCATTTTTATTGAAATGTTCGTATCCTTTTTTGCCAATTGGCAATACCGATACATTGCCTTTTGCATGTTGCTCAGGATATTTTTCTAGCATTACTTGTTTGGTTAATTTAATCAGGTTACTGTTGTAACCGCCACAAAGACCACGATCACTGGTAACGATGATTATTAAAGCTTTTTCTACTTTTCTTTCTTCTGCTAATGCAATGTTTACACTGCCATCGCTGTTGCTGATGATATTGCCTAGCATTTCTTGCAATTTTTTGGCATAGGGCCTCATTTGCGTAATGGCATCCTGCGCCCTGCGAAGCTTGGCAGCACTCACCATTTTCATGGCCTTGGTAATTTGCTGAGTGCTTTGAACACTCTTTATTCGGTTACGTACCTCTTTTAATGCACCTGACATACTGAAAAGTATTAAAAATTTGCGCTTAGTTTTAAGGCGGCAAAGGTAGGGCAAAGGCTGTATAAAACCATGCCTAATTTCAAATTTCAGGGCAGGGTTTTGGCCAAAAAAAGGAGTTTCAGAACTTGAAACTCCTTTTTTTACTTCAATTCCAGCCAATCTGGCTATTTGGTAACAAATTAATTGAATTGCACCGCTCTATCGCCACCCATTGGTCGCATTCCACCCATGGGGCGTTGACCTACAAATTTTTGCAGTCGATAGGTAAAACTTAGCATAAAATAGCGCGTCAATCGATTGCTTCTGGTATCGGTGATGGAATTGGCATTAACGGAGCGATTGATATTGCTGTTTTGTTTAAATAAATCGAAAGCTGCCAGTTTCAGAATGCCGTTTTTCTTTTTAAATAATTGTTGTTCAATGCTAGCGTTCATTATGGCTAGGTTGCGGCTAACCGAACTGGCCAGGCCCGTGTTAATGGTATAATCGAAATCGTATACCAAGACGGTTCTTTTGCTAAGGTCAATATTGATATTGCTGCTGATTGTCCAAGCATTGCTGCTGCTGTTTTGCAGCGAACCAATATTGCCGCCAGTAGCGCTTTTGTACTTAACATCATTCAAACTATAGGATAATCCTGTTCCAAATTCTAACCAGTTTTTAAAGTTGAATTCAAAATTGAATCCCTGATTCAGGAGCCAGTTTTGGCCAATATTTTTACTGCTATCAATCAGGTTGATATTGTGGTTGTAGTTGGCAGAACCATTAAAAGTGATTACATATTTTCTATTCTTATAGGGTCGGCTATAGGTATAAAGTCCCAATAAATTATAATAGCCATTTACATTTTCGGGTATGCTTAACTGTCGGCCTGCCCCTTTGTTAATACTATTATTTACAATTTGATTTTTGATAGTACTAAAGGTAAAGTTGCTAAAGAAGACTTTGCCAGTAATGAAATTAAAATTATTGTAACTGAAATTCAGGTTATGGTTAATCGATGGCTTCAGGTTAGGATTACCTTGGGAAATATTTTGCTGGTTGCTGACATCCAGTACTGGTTGTAATTGGGAAAAACTAGGTTGAGTAGCATTGCCACTATAATTAAAGTTAAGTGCTTTGGTACGACTGAAATTGTAAACCGCTCTAAGTACTGGAAATACATTGAGGCGTTTGATGGATTGGTAAGCACTGTCTTTGGTAATTGATTTTCCTTGCAGGTCAACTGGTTGAAAACTTAAACCCAATGTGTAATTGTATTTTTTGGTGGTAGTGCGTAAGGATATGCCTGCACGATTATTGTAAAAATTATTTTCAAAGTCATTGCTTAAAAAACTGTTCAGGGTTTGTGCTTGACTGGCACTGTCTACATTGTAAGTTTTCTTATCGTTCCTACTATAATTGTTGTTGTGCGACAAGGAGAAGTCGAGGTTGCGGGTCTTCGACAAAGGTTCACTATAAGTTAACCGCACACCGTAATTGTGATTATTGTTTTGCTGATCGATGTATTGGAAAGCATTTCTATAACCAATAAAAGGTGGAATGTATTGATTGCTGAGGTTGACAATATCTTGTGTGCTATTGCTCTCATTGTTGCCAAGATTTACGCTGGCAGAAAAATTGCGTCCCCTTTTTCTGAATTTGTGATTGAAAAGCACATTTGCACTTAAATTAGGTGCAGTAGAGCTTGACTGGTTTAAGTTACTACCATCACTCGACTTAATGCCGCCCGTTTGTATATAGTCAAATAGACTTTTATTATTCCCTGTATTCTTGCTATAATTAATACTGGGACTAATTTTAATATAATTGAATGAATCTATTTGATATTCGATATTGAAAGTACCTCGGTGACTTTCGCCAATGGTTTGGTTGTTTTGGTCTTGGTTATTGATAAAGCTATTGCTGGTATAAAAATTTTGTGCAGAAGTATTCTGTAATAAACTAGTGTTTTTGTGGGAATAAGAATAACTACCATATACGCTTACACGCTTTCCCCATTGGTCACGAAAATTGGTGCCCATTGAATTGGTGGCCGAGATGCCCGAATTAGATCCACCAAATTGGCTAAGGTCGCCAGCTGCCCCCATGCCTCCCATATCGCTTACAGCCCCCATACCGCTGCGCATCATACTGGTAGCACCTCGATTGCCACCGCCTCCAAAATTGAAAAGCGAGGCGTTGGTATTATTGCTATTGGCAAATAATGATATTTGTTTGTTATTGTTAAAGTAATTGCCATTAAAGGAAGCCTGATAACGGTCTTCCGTACCCGCACCAATGGTGGTTCTTCCAAAAAATCCTTTGTTCTTGTCTTTTTTCAATTCAATATTGATAATCTTATCGGGCTCTCCGTCTTTGATGCCACTGACAGTTGCTTGGTCACCATAGTCATCAATTACTTGAATTTTATCTACAATGTTGGCTGGCAATTCCTTGGTAGCCGTTTTTACATCCCCTCCAAAAAAATCCTTGCCATTTACTTTTACTCTCGATACAGATTTTCCCTGAGCTTTCACGTTGCCTTCCTTATCCACTTGAATACCTGGTAATTTTTTCAGCAGGTCCTCTACCACAGCCCCTTCCTTTGTTTTAAATGCATCCGCTCTGTACTCAATGGTATCCTCTTTTACAACAATGGGTGCCGATTGTACAATTACTTCATCTAATAATTTAGCGCGACTGCTCAACACAATTTTGCCTAATTCAATTATTTTTTCTGCTTGTTTTACAGGGATGTATTTTGCAATAGGATTATAGCCCATATTGATAATTACAATAGAAAAACTGGAAGCAGGTACTGCCGTAAATTGAAAATTGCCTTTTTCATCAGTGAGCGTATAGGCGGTATCTCTTGGATTCGATTTAATCACCAGCCCGACAGTTAGCTTGTCAATGGGCTTTTTCCCAGCGCTATCCAAAACGGTTCCTCTTACCTGGGCATTCACGGTTGTGTAACTCAGTATGACTAAAAAACTAAGTAATAATTGCTTCATGTATATACGTTTACGAAAAATTTCGTGTAAAAATAATGGATGCAGATTGCATTCCTTCTTATTTAATGATGAAAGGCAAGTTTTTGGGTTTATCTTAACAAGGTAAAAAATGGCCGGAAATTAATTCCGGCCTTTTTTTATTGCTCTTTAACCAATCTGGTGGTAAATAAGATTTCTTTATCGCTCCTAATTTCAAGTAAATAAATACCTGCCGGCAATTTATTCAAAGAAATGCTGCTGTTGCCTACACTATTGATGCTCGATTTTTGTTCTACTAATTTTTGTCCAACTGCATTCGAAACACTGATTTGTAAAGCGGCTGATTGATACACTGCAGGAATCTTTACAGTTAATAAATCGGTGTTTAATGGATTGGGATAGATTTCGAAAAATCCTTTCTCTGTGCTGCGCAATTCAACTACATGACTGTATTTATATCTACCGTCTTTGTCTATTATTTTTAATCTGTAAAAATTAGACCCACGGCGGCTAAATTGTTTGTCTAGTAGTTGATACTTTTTTGTTACACTTGAATTACCTGCTGCCATCACTTGCCCTATTTTTTGAAATGCAGCTCCTGTAATCATTCTTTCCAATTCAAAGCGATCACTGTTTTGTTCTGATGCAGTTGACCAGTTTATTTGGATGGTATTTTTATTGAGGTAATAGCCGTCAAATTGTAATAATGTAACTGGGATTACAGTGATGGGCCTTAGTCCAACACCAAAACCACTAAACCCATTGTTAAAGCTGGCTTCAAAGGCAGTGTCGGCACCAAACTGTATAAAATTGGGAGCTGCGCTATTGATCGTGAATCCTGTAGCATTGCCAGGTGTGACACTGCTGATGGAATTATTGCCTGCAACTTTTACTACTTCACAACTGCTAGTGGCTTGCCCGGTAACGGCTCTCCATCCTGCAATTTCTGCAGCGGTATAATACAATTTCACTTTTATCGACGCACTTGCATTGTTGGTGGTAGGGGTAATTTTAAAAGTCTTACTCATCAGTTTATGCGCCGCATCTGTATTATCAAAATCTACCGCAGCAGTACCTGCTCTATCTACTTCTACTTTGGTACAACCGAAATCATGGCTACTTAAATTTGTAACTACTGCCATAACATTGTTGGTGGATCTATCGTAATAGTTAATGCTTGCGTTTGGTCCCAAATATTCTTCATCAAAACTGCTGCCAGCATTAACTGCTGTTTGAACTGCTTGTCCTGTATTGATGAGTTTCACACTATCAATTCCAAATGGAGGTTGGGTGCCAGCTGAATTGTCATTGGTCCATAGGAATCCAATTTTTAGGGTACTGATATTTTCAGCAGCAGTTGGTAAGTTAATCGTCATTGCTGTAGCGGTACTGATGCCCTGTATATTGGTTTGTAAATTGGTCCAAGTACTTCCGCTGTTTATCGAATATTGAATGGTTCCATAATCATAATAAGTAGAACCTGAAACTTCACCATTGGATTTGTAAATAAAGCTCAATTTCAATCCGTTTTTTCCAGTTGTATTGAGCACTGGTGATTCTAATCTAGTAGTAGATGCTTTAGTTACAGTATACGAGTAGGCAGAAGCATTATTAGAGATATAGGCAGATTTATTTGCAAAACCAGTTCCCCCATTGCTGCCTACCATCCAACGGTTAGTAGTGCCACTTACTACTGTAGCCGTCCAAGTACCCAAGCCAGTACTAATGGCATCGAAATCATCCGAAAAGAGAGTGCTCGGTGCAACTGGTGCAAGGTCATCATCTGTAATGCTGATGGTACAAGTTTGATTGAAACTACCTGGATAAGCATTGCCTCCATTGGCATTCATTGTATAACCAATAATGATGCTTTCGGTTGATTCAACCAATGCATCATTGTAAATTCTAATAGTGATGGTCCTAGATAAATTGGATGCATCTAAGGTGGTGTTGGTATTTCCAATTACAGTATAGTCTGTTCCTTGTGTTGCCGTTCCTCCAAAAGTGAAATTGATGGAAGCAGCTTGGGAAGGTGCCAAGGACATGCTGATGGTAACCGGCACATCTATATAGGGTAGGCAATTGTTAGGGGCAACGGCAGTACCTTCTGGAGTTGTTTGATCCAAAGTGCTGAATACAACTTCGGGGGCACAACTACTCGCAGTGAAAGAAGCTACTCTTGTTGTCCAGCCTCCACTAGCTGGCATGTGCATTCCTGTAAACCAGAAAGTACGATCATCTGAAGGGTCGATGGTTAATGTATTGTAATCACCCCAACGATTGTTGTTGTGTGCAGAGAGCCCATTGATAATTACCGTTTCAGGTTCCGTCATTTGACCTAGCGGGTCGCAAGCTTTGCGACTGGTGAAGCGCAAAGAAGGCAATGCAGTGCTACCGGATACATTGTATGCTAATCCAATGGCACCAGTGCCATCCATTGCAATAGAGCCCATCCAGCGATTATTGGCATCTGCTGAATAAGTTCCTTGTTGGTAAATGGTCCAAGCGCTGGTACCTGTTCTTCTTAGTTCATACCAGCGAACGCCAGCATGATCGGTGGCGCTTACATCAACAGAATGATTACAAACGATGGATTCATGGTCTCCAAAATTTCGGTAAATGGCTTTGTTCATTAATAATTCTCGAATAGGATCTAATTTTTGAGTGCTGCCTTGTTGCGCAATACAGTTTAAAGAAGTAAATCCACAAAGATCACTATCGAATGGGTCGGTTGCAATGCCAGTACCTCTCGATAAAACGGAATTGGCGGGCGTTGTAAAATCAATCGACAGGTTCCAAATTTGCAAGCTATCTACATCACCGGTACTGGCCGTCCAAGCATCATCTTGCATCCGCATAAACATGGCTGGTTTGCCTGCAGGGTTAGGGGTCGGGCCTTCTACGCAAACGGGTGTGAGTGCCTGAAAGCCGATGCCAGTTGTATGCGGGCCAGAAAAGCGTTGCATCGTTGCCGTTAGATTGCCTGCGAGCATTTTAGCTCTGTCCATCGCATAGATACCATTGTCGGCACTTTCATTAGAAGTAACGGTGTACATATTTTCCCACATCGCATATTTTGGATAATCAGGAAAACTGGGGGTGCTGAAGGAATAAATATACCAGGCACCACCTGGGTCGGGTGTTTGTGATACGGCAACATAAAAGAAATTGGTTCCGTTGCCAAATTCTGTCAATAAAAAACGATCGGCCAGTTGATCATATACTGCTACTGGATCGCCACCCCCTGAAATGCCTGTAATTGTAGACAGTAATCCCTCATACAATTGCGTACCTGTTTTATTCCAGATGCGGTATTTACTACTGGTAGAATTATTAATCATTTGTATCACATGATTGGGACCAGCGGCTAATGTTGGATCAGCTGGCGATACGGCTGTATTGGGAAGACCTGGCCAGTTTTGTAATAAAGCCAATGGACTATTGGGCCCATTGGGCGTTGCATAATTTGTTTGCAGTGAAGGGTCAATTCCTCTGGGTTGTGGATTGGGATCGAGCCTTGGATTTCCTTTTCTGCCTTCTCGCTCATTGTCATCTTCTCCAATTCTTCCATTGGCATCACGAGAAGGTTTGTAAATGGAATCAGGTAAAATTGGCAATGCACTTAGGGCTGGTGTTACTCGAATTAAATGTCCAGTGATGACCTGCGGATTCCTGAATTCATTTTGTGCATTTGCAATGAAAAAGGAAGACAGGGATAGAAAAAATAAAAGAACGGTTTTCATTATATGTAGTGTAGGTTTGGAAAGCTATAAAGGTAGGGATTTAAGGCCGTTTGATGAATAGCAAAACAGCTACCCTCCTTTGGGTATTGTTGATTCAATATTCAAGTTGTAGATTCACGAAAATAATGTCTATGAAGCATTTTTTGTTGGGCTTTGTCTTTTTTTTCCTACTATACAATTGTTATGCTGATGGGCCAGGCTTTAGTATACGTCGGGTGGGGGCCGAAAGTATTTTTACATTTAAAGGGGTTTCCAATATCAAAAATTTTGTATTGGCCTATAGTCATTATGAATTTTATAAAAAAGATACTGCCAAAAAGGAATTCTATAATCAGTTACTTGAAATCATAGCGGAAGATCCTTCTGTAATTTATACCCAAGAGCGGGGAAGGCATTGGGAAGAATCGGAAAGAGATTTTTATATTAGCTTAATTGATACCCTGCACGGAATTACACTCGACAGCATGAAGTATGTGGCGAAGGATTATAATATTGATTTCACCATCAGTGGGGTGGTGGATGGTAAATTACAATACAAAGCAGATAGTAGCAAGGCGGTTTTTCAATATGTTTTCTTCAAAGGCGAATCAACTACTTCGGTTTATAAAAAAAATAGGATCATTTTCATTGCCTGTAGTATACTAGGATTCCTCTTGCTATTGGGAATGTTTTTGCGCAAAAAAAACAATCAAACAAATTAATAGGTATGTCACTTTACTATATGGTGCTCGGCTTTTTTATTATCAAAGGGGTATTGGCTTGGCCATTTTATTATGGGCTGAAGTGGAAGGCCTTACAAGTAGGTTTAGCATTGGCCCTTTTTCAGGGATCTTCGTTTACAATGTTATACCATGAAACAAAATTCGATTTCTGGGCGCTCTTTTTAATTGCTATTGTATTTGATACGGCTGTTTATTTTGTATTATTACGCCGGGTTTGGTGGAAGGCCATCCTATTGGGAGTATTGCTTAATCTCATTGGATTTATTTTCTTCATTATTTTAAACGGATAAAACATGTTGTACCTATTATTAGATGTGCGCGCTGCGCCCTGGCTCAATCAAGGTAATCATTTATGGTTGATCATTATTACCTGTATTTCTTTACTGGGATTGATCGCCCTTTTTATTTTTAAAAAAAAGAAAGGTGACAAGTGATTAGAACTGTACTCACTCAATACTAAATATTATGGCTATACTACCTATATTTTTAATGATTATTACTGAAGTGTTGTTGATTAATTGGATATACCGGCCAATGGATAAGCTGGATATATTGGCCAATATCAGTATTCATGGATTTGCATTGCCTAGCTCTTTATTATTGGTTATGATTTTTGGAGTGGATTGGATGCTTGTTTTTATTCCTATCTTATTGTTGCAAACCATCGGTTATAAAATATTTTTTCAGGGAACTTGGGTAAAGGCTTTACTGGGAGCGCTGTCTGCTACCATTGCAGCCTTTCTTTCAGCTTATATTTTATCATTGTTCTTTCGTTTTTAATAATCACTATGGAAATATGGATTTATTTTTTGTTGACTTTACTGATTGAATTGCCCATTGTATGGCTTTTTTTCAGAAAGCAATGGAAGTATGCCCTGCTCGTTGGGTTTCTACTGAATCTTTTTACTTGGCCTTTATTACATATGTTGCTTTTCACCACTTCGCTGAATATTCATCTTATGGAATGCGGGGTAGCTTTAGTGGAAGGTATAGGTTACCGCTTATTTTTGAAATCTAGCTGGTCGAAAGCACTCTTTATTGGCTTTCTTGCCAATGGTATCAGTTATGGTATAGGGGAGCTTATTAATTTGTACATACTTTAAATAGCTATTATTGTATTTTTAAGAATGCCAACTTTATCCAAACATACTCTTTTACAACCTTTTCTTTGGGGCATTCTTCATTGCCTGAATGATTTCATTGCAGGGTTTATGTTGGCAAATTATACTTACCATCATAGTTATTCGGATAGTTTTTTATTCATCGTAATTTATTCTGTACTTGCTTTTGGCGGACAATTGCCTGTAGGATTTTGGATGGATGCACAGAAAAAAATTAAGCCCTTTGTGCAGGCTACCGTTGTTTTATTACCACTCTCCATTATTGTTTTTTTAATAGATCCTGCTATGGGAATCATTTGCTCAGGTATTGCATCTGCATTGGTGCATGTAAGTGGTGGCACCATCTGTTTGCAGGTGAATGATGGCAAAGCAGGCCCATTGGCCATCTTCACTGCTCCTGGTGTACTCGGACTCACATTGGGTGGTTTATTGGGCGCTATTAGTATGCAATGGTTATGGGTTTTTCTGGTACTCGTAATAATGGTTGAATGGTTCATTTTGCAATTAGCAACGCCAGTTTATCCTATCAGGTCAACTAAGTCAGCACAATTGGATGGACACGATTGGATGATGATGAGCATTTTACTAATCATGTGTTTTCGCTCTTTTATTTTTGATGTTATCAATCAGGTGTCCTTCAATTTTGAAGATGGTATTTTTATAATCGGAATAAGTGCTTTTATAGGAAAAATAATCGGCGGTTTGGTCGCCGATAAAATTGGCTGGAAAAAATTTGTCTATATCAGTTTGCCGATTACTTTTTTGTGTTTTCAATTTGGGAAGGATAATATGTATGCATTGTCATTTGGCATTGCTTGTTTGCAAAGCAGCGTGCCTATTAGTTTTTTATTAATGGGCAATAGCCTTGCTAATTATCCTGCTACAGCATCGGCACTTACCCTAGGCACTTCTATTGCACTAGCAGGGTTACCGCTTTATCTGGTATCAGACAAAACTACCATCATGGATGGTTTTGCTAATAACTGGCTTAGCGCCCTATTTTTACTGCTGATAATTGTCGCTTGGTGGTTGCTGGATCGTCTTTTTTATCGACCCAACACAGATCCACCCCTTTGATGCTATTGGATTCATGCAGTAATGACTTTTTGAGAGAGGGCGGCTGATTGAAAACCAATAAAATTGCCGTTTTTTCCATTGGTACTATAATAAGCTCCTTAAGGCCCTTCTAGCATAAATATTTCTTACCTTCGCGTTCCTGTCAATTTGGCTAAAAATCAATTATTGCACCCTTTTTGACAGTAAGTAATCTAGGTTTATAAATTATTACACAATACCCACTAACACGGAATTTTATGATTGGCATGTTATCAAAGCTTTTTGGAGGTAATAAAAGCGAGAAAGACGTAAAGAAAATTGCTCCACAAGTAGAAAAAATCAACCAATTTTTTGCGCAATATCAACCTTTGTCCAACGATGAATTGAGGAGCAAAACGCAGGAATTTAAACAACGTATCAAGGACTATCTTGCTGGTATTGATGCTGAAATAGACAATAAAAAGCAATCAGCGGAAGACTTGCCTATTGAAGACATCAATGGTCGCGATAATATTTACAAGGAAGTAGATGAATTGCAAAAAGAAAAGAATAAGAAAATTGAGGAGGTCTTGCAAGAGATATTACCCGAAGCCTTTGCGGTGGTGAAAGAAACCAGCAGGCGTTTTAAAGAAAATACTGAATTGGAAAGTACTGCTACCGAACTAGATCGGGATTTGGCTACCAAAAAATCATTTATAAGTATAGTTGGGGATAAGAGTATTTTTAAAAATACCTGGACGGCTGCTGGCGGATTGGTCACCTGGAACATGGTGCATTATGATGTGCAGTTGATTGGTGGTGCGGTATTGCACAGCGGTAAAATTGCAGAGATGGCTACAGGGGAAGGTAAAACCCTTGTGTCTACATTGCCTGCCTATTTGAATGCATTGGCAGGAAAAGGTGTTCACATTGTAACAGTGAATGACTATCTGGCAAAAAGGGATAGTGAGTGGAATGGTACTTTGTTTGAATGGCTGGGATTAACGGTGGATTGTATTGATAAACATGAACCCAATACAGATGCAAGACGCAAGGCATACAATGCAGATATTACTTATGGTACCAATAATGAATTTGGTTTCGATTATCTAAGAGATAATATGGTGCATAGTCCTGATGAAATGGTGCAACGCAAACACCATTTTGCGATGGTGGATGAGGTGGATAGCGTATTGATTGATGATGCCCGTACGCCTTTGATCATAAGTGGTCCTGTTGGACACAGTGATAATACGCAACAGTTTTTCGACTTGAAACCAAGGATAGAAAAAATTGTAGAGGCACAACGGAAAGCGACCAATGCCTTTTTAATAGAAGCGAAGAAAAAAATTGGCGAAGGAAATGATGATCCCAAAGATGCTGGACTTGCTTTGATGCGGGCACATCGTGGATTGCCTAAGAGTGGAGCCTTGATTAAGTTCTTGAGTGAATCAGGCATGAGAGTGAAATTACAGAAAAGTGAAAATTACTATTTGGCTGATCAGCAAAAGGAAATGCCTAAAGTGGATGAGGAATTGTATTTCACCATCGATGAAAAAAACAATTCAGTTGAACTAACGGATAAGGGTATCCAGCTAATTACCAAAAGTGGAGAGGATACCGAATTTTTTATCCTGCCTGATATCGCTACCAAATTATCGGATATTGAAAAATCTGATTTGAGCGTAGAGGAAAAATTACAAAAGAAAGAAGGGCTTTTAAATGAATATTCGCTGAAAGCAGATAGGATTCATACCGTTCAACAATTGTTGAAAGCCTATACATTATTTGATAAAGATGTAGAATATGTGATCATCGAAGGAGCCGTAAAGATTGTGGATGAGCAAACTGGTCGTATCATGGAAGGCAGAAGGTATTCGGATGGTTTGCACCAGGCATTGGAAGCGAAAGAAAATGTTACCATTGAAGCCAGCACACAAACCTATGCTACGGTTACTTTGCAGAATTATTTCAGGATGTATCACAAGTTGGCGGGTATGACTGGTACTGCAGAAACAGAAGCAGCTGAGTTGTGGAGTATTTATAAACTAGATGTAGTTACTATTCCTACGAATGTAAAAGCCATTCGTAAAGATGAACAGGATCTGGTGTATAAAACTAAGCGTGAAAAATACAAAGCTGTTATTGAAGAGATTGAAAGATTGCGTGTGGCAGGTCGCCCTTGCTTGGTGGGGACTACTTCTGTGGAAGTGAGTGAATTGATTTCAAGAATGTTGAAGCAGAAAAACATTCCGCATAATGTATTGAATGCAAAACAACATGCTCGGGAAGCTCAGGTAGTGGCAGAAGCTGGTTTGGCTGGTGCTGTTACCATTGCAACGAATATGGCTGGTAGGGGAACGGATATTAAATTGGGGGCGGGTGTGAAAGATGCCGGCGGTTTGGCCATCATTGGTACCGAAAGGCATGAGAGTAGAAGGGTAGATAGGCAGTTAAGAGGTCGTGCTGGTCGTCAAGGTGATCCTGGATCTTCTCAGTTTTTTGTGGCATTGGAAGATGATTTGATGCGCATGTTCGGTTCAGAAAGAATAGCCTCGCTGATGGATAGAATGGGTTATAAGGAAGGAGAAGTTATTCAGCACAGCATGATTACGAAGAGCATTGAAAGGGCTCAGAAAAAAGTAGAAGAAAATAACTTTGGCATACGTAAACGCCTACTCGAATATGATGACGTGATGAATAAGCAGCGCACGGTGGTGTATGGTAAAAGAAATCATGCTTTATTTGGAGAAAGGTTGGCGCTGGATTTAGACAATGCATTCTATTCCGTAGCAGAAGGATTGATCAATTCTTTCAAAGAAGCCAATGATCATGAAGGTTTCAAATTGGCTTGTATCATGCATTTTGGTATTGATACTGCTATTGATCAAGAAGCATTAGATAAAGGAGACTTGAATACTTTGTCGGAGCGTTTGTACAATGAAGCCATTGCAGAATACCATCGCAAGACAGGCGTAATGGTTAAACAAACCTTGCCTGTTATTAAAAATATCCGGAAAGAACAGGGCAACCATATTGAAAATGTAGTGGTTCCTTTTACCGATAATAAACGTGCTATACAAGCATTGACCAATTTAGATAAGTACATTGCTACAGAAGGACAAGAACTCAATAATGCGTTGGAAAGAAGTATTACACTTGCCCTGATTGATGAAGCATGGAAAGAACATTTGAGGGCGATGGATGATTTACGTCAGAGTGTACAGACAGCTGGTTACGAACAAAAAGATCCATTGGTGATTTATAAAATTGAAGCCTTTACAGCTTTCAAACAAATGGATGATCAGGTGAATAAGGATATTGTAAGTTTCCTTTGTCATGCACAAATTCCAATGGAGCAAACCAATGCTGGGCAGATTAAAGAGGGAAGGGAAAAGAAAACGGATATGAGTAAGATGGCTGCTAATAAATCGCAAATAGATGCTACCGGACAGGATTATGCTGCGAATGAAAATGATTATTATGATCCCAGCAATATTAAACAGGAGCCAGTACGTGTAGAAAAAGTGCCTGGTAGAAATGAGCCTTGTCCCTGTGGCAGTGGCAAAAAATACAAACAATGCCATGGCAAAGACGTTTAATAAAATTATTAAATAATAAAATCCCTCGTTTTTTAACGGGGGATTTTAGTTTTGTTCCAGTATGTTTTGCTATTTGGAATAGTTATTCAATATTTTTCATCATCCAAAGTGTACAGCCACCATGTCCACTATTGCCCATAGGTGCTGTTAGGTAGGTGAATCCGAATTTGGCATAAATATTCAAAGCCAATTTTAATTCAGGCATGGTTTCGAGGTATATTTTTTTAAAACCCATCGCTTTTGCTGATGCAATGGCTTTTTCAATTAATATTTTTCCAATGCCTGTGCCTCTAGCATTTTGATGCAAATACATCTTCACCAATTCGCAGGTATCTGGCGGTAAACCCGCTGTTGGAAAGATACCTCCTCCACCCACTAATTCTCCATTTAGCAGCGCTACTTGGTAATTGGATTTATCCGTTTGAAACAATTCATATAAGGCATCTGTACTTGCATCAAAATAAACGGTGCCCGGATGATTGGCATTAAATTCTTCTAAAGTAGTTCTGATCATTTTTGCAATTATAGGGTTGTCTTGTTTTTCTATATTTCTAATAAGAACTTGCTGCATGGGGCATTCATTTTTAAACGATGGTTGAATGTAATCCTTCAAAACAATAGGTAGAAGGAATGGCATGTATTTCCTGCTCGTAAATCTGTTGCAACGCTACCGCCTGACTTGGATAAGTTAGGGCCTCTTCCCCCATTGGCGATTTCCATTCAAATGTATTTTCAGCTGGGTGTAACTGCTTATAATGATCAATGGCCACTGGCATTAGTGAACATCTTTGATGAAGTAAATTTTCTGTATAAAGTTTTTCATTTCGTACATGGCTTACCGATAGAAATTCAAAATATATCACTCTTCTGATGGGTAGGGTATGCATAGGTCCTGAGCTATGGGCTAGCATCATGTCGTGCAACAAGATGTCCCCTGCCTTCATCGGCACAGCAATAGTAGGATCGTTTTTGGATTCGCAAATAGATTTGCCATTGGCATGACTGCCTGGTACCACCAATAAGGCACCATCATCTACTGGTGCATCATCGAGGTAAATACCCATGGTAAAGCAATTTCCGGTTCTTTGGTGCAACATATCTTGGTGCCATAATACGGGCAGGTTATCACCCAGCATTTTGATGACAGCAAATTCTTGAATGAGAAAAAAATCATTGCCACAGATAGATTCGGCTAATCCCAATATATAGGGAGCACCCAGTAATTCCAAACAGGATAAATTACCCTTACTGCATAGTTTTTCTAAATTGGTTATATAGGTTCTGCCATTGACTGTATTGGTAGCTTTGTCACGATTAGTCGAATCATTCATCAGTTCGTCAAAAAGTGCACGAAGCCCTTGCAGCATAGTGTTGGGGATGCCAGTCGGAATTTGTAAGAAGCCATCTTGCTTAAAAGCATTTAATGCTGCTTCACTTAAATAAAATGTATGATTATACATATTACAAATCTATCATTTCTCCCGTAAGTGAGCTGCTTATTTAAAAATATTCCGGAAATAAATGGTGGCAGGATGGGTACTGCCACCGTGGTATGTACGATTATTTTATTTTAAATCGAAATCCGGTATACAATACCCGTCCATTAACGGGGCCCCAAATCATCGATCCATCGAAATAGGGACTAAAGGGCGTATTGCCATCAATAAATAATTGCGCTTGTGTAAAATTGCCAATATTTTCTGATCCTACGTATAGTTCGAAGTGTTTACCAAATAACTTAGACACCTGCGCACTAATTTGCGTGTATGCGGGAGCGTAAGTGCTCAATTGTTTTCCAATTGGATTTCCAGTCGTAATGGGTAGTCTTTTTCTGCTAAACCATTGCTGGGTATAATCAAATTTCCAGTGATTGCCAGTTTCGTAAGCAAGGTTTACAAATGCTCGATTACGGGCCACCAAGGGCTTTTCTCTTTCGGTACCCATATAATTGGTAACTACATCCAACCAGCGATAAGCCAATCGAATGTCGAGCCTTTTGATGATTTCATAGTTTAATTCCGCCTGCAAACTATTGGAATAGGACCTTCCTTTTAAATTATAAAAAAGAATTTTTTGTGGATTGTTATCCAAGTCAACTACTGTTTGTTGTTGAAAGCGGGTACTGTACGCATCGAAGCTGATACTGCCTGCATGTTGGTTTATTTTAAAATGATGAATTAAATTAAAACCATAATTCCAAGCCTTTTCAGGATCTAACCCGTACCCATATGTATTAATGGGCGGCACCAATGAATACTGCCTGGCGCTTACAAATACGCCACTGTTTTCTGCAAAAATATTGGCATACCGAAAACCCGATCCTGCTGAAAAACGAAGATTGGTAGTCGTGCTGATATCGTATTTAAGATGTACGCGCGGTGTAAAAATCCAGCCATATTGATTGTGGTGGTCTACTCTTAACCCTGCAATAGCACTAAAGTTCTTTGCTGCCGTATATGTATATTCGAAAAATGCACCAGGCACTATTTCTTTTCTCTTGTACAAGGCTGCATTAAAATGCTCTGTAAAATTTTCATTGGTAAAACTCATGCCAGTACGAAATTTATGTGCAGTGCTGCCAATGATCGATTGATAAATAAGGTTCCCATATAGGGTCGCTTGTTTACCGGTATAGGCGGTTAGGCCATAATAAGAATCATTCTTGTATTGATTGGCAGCAACGATGAAGCCAATGCTTTTATATTTTGAATTAGGAAATACATAACCCAGTTTTGCAGTGATGCCCATTTGTTCTACCTGTATACCAGCTCCGTATTTATTGGTAGTGAATTTGTCGATGCTCGGATTGAATTTCATTTCACCTGCTTGTCGTTGATCATTCAAATATTTAATAGCTATCTGTGCAATGATGCCTTTGGAATCCATGTATTTCCAACGATTGATAAAATTGTATTGACGACCAGTGGGAATATCCATGAAGCCATCTTTATTATCATCTATTTTGTTGCTGACTCCATTCACATGCGTTAATAATCCAGTACTCCATTGGTTATTTATTTTTTTAGCAAAATCAATACTTGTTTCCAATCTTCCCATATCATTCACATAGCCATTGATAAATAATTGTTCCGCTTTGTCAGGTTTTTTCTCTTCAATATTAATTTGACCAGCGATACTTTCATATCCATTCACGATTGAGCCCACCCCCTTGGTTACTTGTATTCCTTCCATCCATGGACCAGGGATAAATGTAAGGCCAAAACTTCCTGCCAGTCCTCTGATTTCGGGGGTATTCTCTGTTAATAATTGAGTATAATTTCCGGATAGTCCAAGTAGTTGAATTTGTTTTATACCCGTTACGGCATCGGCATAACTCACATCTACTGAAGGACTGGTTTCGAAACTTTCACTGAGGTTACAACAGGCTGCTTTTACTAATTCTCTGGAGCTGATGGTTAAGGTATTCAAAGTGCTGATGGAAGATACATAGGTGGATACTGCCCTGCCTTGCAAAATCACTTCTTTTAAAGTATTGGAAGAAGCGTTTTTTAAAATCACTTTTATTTCGGCAGCATTACTGATATTAATCGTGTCTGCAGTAAACCCAACATAACTTACAATCATGGCATCTGGCAACATTGTTCTTAGTCGAAATACACCATTGCTATCCGACCTGGCCGTTTCTTTTGAATGAATTGCACGAATAGTAGCACCACTGAGGGGGAAAAATTTCCCCTTTTTGTTTTCTTCCAATACAATGCCTGTTATCATTGCCATTGGGTCCGCTTCTTCTAATTGGTCCCTGCCAAGACTATCCTTGCCAATAGTAGCTGCCGATCTTTGATATCTTTTGTAATGGCAGCAGGCGGGCAATTGCTGATAGGTAGTTTCGTCTGTTTGAAATGCATCGTTGTCATGCCCTACTAGTGCCAATTGTTTTTTAATTAAGCTGGTATTTAGTTTAAGGCTATCGTATGAAACAGTCAGCATTTTACTAGCAATACTCCATTTAGCTTTATAGGTACCTATATTGGAAAGGGTAGCTTCTATTCTTGTTTTGCATTGCTCACAATTACCCCAAACTTTAAATGTTTCGGTCTTGTTATTTTTCTTTTGTGCAATGGCCGAAAGGTTGATGACAGCACAAAGCAGCATCACAATATATTTTTTCATTGCGAATGAATTGAATTCCTGCAATGATATCAGAGACATCATTGCAGGAATGTGAGTGATACTGTTTAGTCTTTAATTGGAGTAGGTACTACTTTTCTATCGTAATGACAGCAGCCGGGTAATTTATTGTACACTTTATCAGGTGCAGTATATTTTTCCGTGTCATGCCCTACAGCTGCAATTTTCTTTTGCAAATTGTCGAGCAAATCGGTTTTTGATGAATCGTACACAACAGTTAGCATTTTGCTGCTTTCGCTCCAATTAGCGGTTGCAATGCCTTCTACTTTTAAAGCAGTTTTTTCAATTCGACTTTTACACATGCCGCATTCTCCATATACTTTGATAGAATCGGTAGTGCCTGTTTGAGCTTGTACATTGGTAAAGAAGCAAATGGCAATAATGCTGCTGATAATTGTTTTAAACGTTTTCATTTTATAATATTTTATTTGATAATTAAATGATGGTAGCCGTACTTGTCGGCAAAAAAGCTAAGATGGTAAATTATCAAATTCTGAAAACGCAATAAAGTACACTTCGGTCAATTGCGGTATTTGGGGGTGGTCTTTTGTCAATACTATTTTTCGAAATTATAGTAGACGAAGAAGGTAAATTATAGAGTTGATCTGGTAAATCAAGGTTGCTCATCGGCGATTCAAAATGATAAGCCATCTGGCTATGGTCCTTTTGATCGATCGATAAGTTATAGGTAATGGTCTTATTATTACAACAGCCTTTTTTGGCCATTGTTTTGCAACATTTTTGTTTTTTGGTAGTAGGAGTAAGGGAAACAGATTTTAATTTACCACAACAATAAAAATAGTTAAGGCTAACGCCAAAAGAAGCCAAGGCGTAACAGCATAATACTAATATCAGTAAACCCTTTTTCACTGTACAAAGTTAATGGCTATTTCGAGTAAACATAATAAAATGTACTGATTTAGGTCAGTGCATTTGTTAAATTATAAATTTGCCACTGCTATTTAGGTGATTTCTATTTGAAACAGTCCACTATAGTGAACAGGGGGTGAGTAGGAGTGTGTAAAAATTATAAGAATTTTTCAAGCAATATTATTCGCTCTCTTTTTCTTCCTTTTCATGGTTATTACTAGGGCTATTGAGGTTCCCAGGGTTAATTTCCGTATGTCGAATTTTACCCCCTAGGTATCCTGTCCAGGCAACTAGTCCAAAACTAACCAAAGAAACCAATAGGGTAATGGTTGCTACTGACTTCGAATACTTGCTTTTGCTGTACGAAAGCCCAAGGCCTATTAAAGCTAATAGTCCTAATCCAATTAAAGCAAATAAGGCATAGACGGCAGCAGATTCATGCTGACCAATAAGGCTTTCTGCAACACCAGGAATTTTTTCTACAGCTTCTTCTGCAGCTTCACCAGTTGCGTAGGAAACACAAGCTCCTAAACTTGAAAATAGGGTTAAAAAATAAGCAGCTTTTTTTGTGTGATGAGATTTTGTTAGGAGGGCATAGCCCAGTACAAAAGCTCCCAAAATTGAACCGAAGATAGGCAGGTGTGTAATGATAAGGTGAAGATGCAATTGATCCATAATAATATTTTAGCGTGAATTAATAGTGATGAATAATTCGCTATGCGACATCGAAATTACAAAGCGTATTGGAATCTTATTACAAATTCTAGTTTGTAAACCACTTACTGCTGGCAGTCATTGATGCTTAATCATCCTCTTCTTTGGAGTAATTATTTAATTTCTTTAAATCCTCCTTATTCATATTTTGTTGTTCCTTCCCATTGCGGTTGATATCATGTTCACTACCACTTTTATGGCAGGATGCACAATTGCTAATATTGTAAATGCCTTCTTCATTGTGCTTAGCAATGGTATTGCTGGGCGAATGTTCATGGCAGCTATAACAGGTATATACTTTGTAATTATTATTAGTATGACAAGTATTACAGGTAGTTTGGTGATTGGCATCTAACCGAAAATAGGCGGAATGGTCGAAACTGGAGGGCAGCCATTTGTTGTTGCTATGGCATTGACTGCAATTGGCAGAGGTAGATTGGTGAAAATTGTCATTGGGTTTTTGATGGCAAGCAGCACAATTATTTTTATCCGCTCCTTGTATCATATCATGGTTGAAAACAACATTCAATTTCCAGCCCTGTGTGTTATGACAATTGATGCAACTATTACTGAGTGATTGATGCAAGCTATCAACTGGTTTGTTGTGGCAGCTATTGCAATTATTAAAAACGGCTGAAGACAATTGCTGGTGATTAAAATTAGATAGGCTAACTGTTGGCGCAATGCCTTTGTGGTCGGTATGGCAGGAGCTACAAGATTGTTCCATTAGCCCCTGGTGAAATAATATTTTTTGCTTACTGCTATCCAATTTCCCTGTACTGTCTTTGCCAATATTGGCAGGGTTATGGCAAGCAATACATTTGGTATTGGAAATACCTGAAAATGGGGTGTGACAGGCGCTGCAATTATTTTTTAAGTGTTGGTGGCCTGCAGTTAATTCACCCGGATTAATCATTGTATGAGGATACAGGTAAGTGCATGCTATGCAAACAACAATGATTCCCAAAATAAGTGTTTGTTTCATTTGCTAAACATTAGTACAGAAATAATATGCATCAATACTAGGAAGGCCAATAGTAAAGTAATGGGCATGTGCACAATTCTCCATTTTTTCATAAGGTCTACTGTGATGGAATCCAGAAATAATTCTTTATCCGTTTCTTCCACACTAAGGCCAGATTGAATAAGTTCGCTCCTTCTTAATTTGAGTGTTTCATTTGCTTTTTTCAATAAGTATTTTCCAATCAATCCGCTGGCAACTGTAATGAGCAGCATTAAAATAGCCAGCCAGGGTAGTAATGCATTGAAATGGATGCCCGCATGTACCAAGACCATTACTGCGCCGACCCAGGAACCGTATTCATGCAGTTGAAGCAATTTTTTTGGTGAGCCTGATTGAATAATTTTTCTTTTTCTTAAAGAATACAGCAGTGAACCCAAAATGAGGGTAGTACCTGAATATCCCAAGTAAATGCCAATGAAAACTAAATTAAAATGATGTAAGAGATAATCTATGCCAAGCGCAAAAAGTATCATGAGTGCATACCATTGAATAAATGGCAGCACATACTTAAAAACTAACGGCTCTTTCATTTGTTGGAAATTTCAGCTAATTATTTTAATTAGACAGCATTAAAGTTACAATGATTTTAAATTCTATTCGCAAAAGAATTGGAAGTCTATTAATTTTGTAAGGCAATGGGTGGTGGATTTGTATCAATGCTATTGATAAACCTATTAAAGGATGATGAGAAGACGTTTAATATGGCTGGCTATTCTTTTACTTGCTTGCAATTCAAGTGAGAAGGATTCCCCATTGCCCATTTTATTAATCAATCAGAAAGATTATAGTTTTAGCATCCAGCCTTATCGGTATCATTTTACTGCTGTCTCTTTTAAACGAGCTGTATTAGGCGATAAATTTGAATTCGCTGTTCAGCATTCGGCCATGCAAAATTTTGCATTGTTGGATAGTTTGCTGCCACACTACCCAGGTATTACTGTGCAGTCAATGGATACGATGAATTTCGAATTGATTTTTAAAGTGCAATCCAATTACAAGTATAGTGTAAATAAAAGTTTTGAATTTTATTCTACAAAAAAAAGCGGAGCTCCTCTGGCATTTAATAAACGGCCACTAAACTAAAAGTGACTATTCTAATAGCTGTTGATGTTGTGGCCATGCCCATATTTTAGCACCCAATGAATGTAGCCAGTGTGTTCCAGCTCGAAAATTTACTTAAAGGGTTTTCAAGCCTTTCAAGTCAGCTGCTGTTTTTGCTTCTATTACACTAATGGCATAGCCTCCTCCTGGCACACTTAGCTGTGATAATTTCGAGCTATTGATTACAATTGCTTTTCGTATCGTATATGCCTGAGGGTTAGTTTTATAATCGGCATTGTTGGCATCTGCATAAATAGTGGCAATGTATTTTTTGCCAGGCGATAGAAAATCAAATACAATACTCGATGTTCTGGTGTCGTATCCGTTTACATTGCCGATAAACCAATTGCCAGTGCCCTTTGCATTTCGCGCAACGGTAATATAAGCGCCGGGTTCTGCTTCCAGGTATTTGCTATCATCCCAATCCACTGCTACGTCTTTTATAAATTGAAAAGCATCTAAAAAGCGGTTGTAATTTTCGGGTAAGTCGGCAGCCATTTGCAAGGGACTGTACATGGTTACATACAATGCAAGTTGGTTGGCAATCGTGCTATTACAATGTGATTTATTTTGGGGGTTCAGTTTCGAAATATCCATTTCAAAAATACCCGGTGTATAATCCATTGGCCCGCCAATTAATCTAGTAAATGGCAATAAGGTTACATGGTTGGCTTTAGATCCTCCAAAAGCTTGATATTCGGTACCCCTAGCAGATTCATTGCCAATCAAGTTGGGATATGTTCTAGCAATACCAGTAGGTCTTACTGCTTCGTGTGCATTGACCATGATTTTATAATCGGCTGCTTTTTCAATGGCATATTGATAATGATCCACCATCCATTGATTGTAATGATTTTCGCCTCTTGGAAGGATCGGTCCTACATAGCCGCTTTTTACTGCATCATAGCCATTCTCCTTCATGAATTTATAAGCCGTATCCATATAACGTTCATAGTTTCTAGTGCTACTAGATGTTTCGTGGTGCATGATTATTTTAATGCCTTTTGATTTGGCATAGGCTTGCAATTCTTTCACATGAAAGTCGGGGTAGGGAGTTATAAAATCAAAAACATGGTCTTTGGAATTGCCAAACCAATCTTCCCAACCAATATTCCAGCCCTCTACTAGTACTGCATTAAAACCATGTAGAGCAGCAAAGTCAATGTATTTTTTTACGTTGGCCATATTGGCTCCATGGGTACTATTCGGCTTGGCCTTGCTATAATTTGTAATGCCTAATTGGATCGACGGGAAATCATCAGTATATGACCAAGAGCTTTTTCCGGTAATCATTTCCCACCAAACACCAATGTATTTTACTGGCTTTATCCAGGATGTCTCTTTTATTTTGGAGGGTTCATTTAGGTTATAAGTCATCTTTGAACTTAGTATATCGCGTGCATCATCACTCGCAATAATCGTGCGCCAAGGCGATGTGCTAGGAGTTTGAATATATCCTTTATCGCCTTTTGCATCTGGTGTTAACCATGATTCGAAGACTAGATTTTTATCATCCAGGTTCAAGTGCATACAAGAATAATTAATCAAGGCAGCTTCATGTAAATTGATGTAAATGCCTTCCGCCGATTTTAGCATGAGGGCAGTTTGTACACCAGTAGACGAAAAAGAAGTTTGAGATAAATTACCAGTAATGGCTTTTGCTTGTAAGCCTCTTATCTCCGATAATTTCGAAGTAGTATAGTCATATTCCTGTGTATCATAGTCGCCGGGAATCCAATAGGCAGTATGATCGCCTGTCATGGCAAATTGTGTTTTTTCTTCTTTGATAATAAAATAATTCAGGTTTTTTTGTTGCGGAAATTCATACCGGAAACCAAGTCCATCATTGAATAGTCGGAATCGAATGATAATTTTTCTATCCATTTCCGTTTGCTGAAGCGTTACCGCCATTTCATTGTACTGATTGCGAATAGATTTCACTTCGCCCCAAACAGGATTCCAGGTTTCATCAAAACTAGTTTTTTGCATATCCGTGATGGTAAATTGATCATATAGTGAACTCTTGGCATTGACGGATTTTTGTTTCATATTATCATCGGTACCACCTGCCAGTTTTACTTCTTCATGCTTCAATTCCAATCCTAGTTGACTGGGTTTGATAATTTCCTTGCCCTTATAAAAAAGTGTATAGCTAGGGATGCCATTTTTAAGCAAAGAAAAAGACAGGCTAAAGTTGCCACTTGGGGAACTTAGTTCTTGTGCATAGCTTCCAGACAAATAACTAACTAAAACGGAAAGAAAGAGAAAAAACTTTTTCATAATGATTGTATTGGCTATAATTTATTTAGTGTACACTCGGCTAAGTAAACAATCAAATTGCTAATGAATATTATTGAAAAGATTGAATATACTTTACTGTTGCTGTGTTAAAATTATACAATAAAATTCATTATTGATTCAGGCCGTATTTTTAACCATCAAACAGTGTGATGCGGAATGCTGGGGAGCGGTACAAGTAGCTGTTAAAACGCTGATTCTAGCTGTTTGCGTAGCTTCTCTTTCTTTTCGGTACTTGTAAATGCATGTTGAATAGCTTCCAAATTGCATTTTTTAAAATGCTTGATATCCCAATTGAAAACTTTTTCCATCAGTTGGTACTCATCTGTCAATGTAACATTTGAAATGGCTCTTGCATCGGTATTAATACTCATTGAAATACCGGATTCGAAAATTTTGTTGGCACAATGATCTTCGATTGTATTAAATACATTTGTTTGAATATTGCTGGTAGGACAAACTTCTAAATGAATATTATTTTCTTTTAAAAATAACATCAGCGCCGGATCTTCTGCACTTCTAACCCCATGCCCTATACGAGAAGGTTTAAAATATTGCAGGGTTTCCCAAACGCTTTCTGGTCCCTTGGCTTCACCTGCATGTGCTGTACAAGGAATGTCATGGAGGTGGGCAAATTCAAATGCCTTAATGTGGTTGTCAATGCCAAAGCCCGCTTCATCAGCAGCAATATCAAATCCTACTATTGTAGAACCTTTAAATTGTTTTACCAGCTCAATAGTTTCCATACTTTCTGCTGCAGTATAATGCCGGAGGGTACTTAAAATAAGACCTGCTTCAATGCCATAGGATTGGATGCCTTCTTCAGTTGCTTTATTGACTATTTCCACTACTTCTGATGAACTTAAGCCTTTTGCAATGTGTAGGAGGGGAGCAAATCTAATTTCTGCATACAATACATTATCGGCTTTCAGTTGTCTGAATAAATCGAGCGTTACCAGTCTTAATTGTTCCTTGGTTTGCATTAATTCAAAACCACTTCTTGCGCGACTTATATAATCTGCAAGGTCGCTACATTTAGCCGGGGCAATAAAAGTGTGCGTGTATTCTTCCTGCGTTATCGAGGGATTTAATTGTTTCACCACTTCATAGCTCAAGGAACAATCTAAATGTAAATGAAGTTCAATCTTTGGTAATGTATTATACTGCATATTTAGTTGGAATGGGAAAATTAATGCTCAGGTACTTTGTTTTAGGAGTAATGTAAAAATAGAAAAAAATAGTGCTTACTGGGTTATTAAATTTCAATAAATGTACTTTTAAAATTGGACTATCATTATTTTTTTAGATAATATTTATTTAGCACCCAAAAAGCCTTCTTCTTTATTCCTTTATTCGAAATCAATCCTTTTCTATTATATCCATCTTGTATGCCAGGTAGTAATCTACGGGGTGACCTAAAATCGACTAGTATCCAAGGCGAAAGGCCAGCAAGATGGGGCATTTTATCTATCATTTTTAAATTCTGAATATATAAATATGCTTGATACTCTTCGGTCCATCGTTCTTTCTTATCTCCATGCAGTCCTTGTTTTGCATCGCCGCCAAATTCAGAAACAATCAAAGGTTTATTGTATTTGCTTGTCCATTTTATAGTTTCTGCATCTTCCAAATTTCCTCCGTACCAACCCAAATATTGGTTAAAGGCAATGAGATCTAAATCTTCCCCCAGTGGATCATTGATGCTATTTACGCCATTGCTGTATTGTGTTAGCAACGCAGCACTTACTAACCTAGTGGAGTCCTTACTTTTTGTATACTTGATTAAGTTTTTGATAAAAAATGTTCTTTCATCAGATAGGGGAGTTTCATTGGCCATTGACCAGATAATTACACTTGCCCTATTTTTATCTCTATCAATCATTTCATTCAGTTGATTTTCGGCATTGTGGTAAGTAGCGGGATTTTTGAAATTTATTGTCCAATACACGGGTATTTCTTCCCAAACTAATAAGCCTAATTCATCCGCTAAACGAATGGTATTTTCATTATGCGGGTAGTGTGCCAACCGTACATAATTGCATCCCAATTCCTTTGCCCAACTCAAGAGTCTTTTAGCATCTTCAATTGTTTTACCTCTTCCTCCTGTAGCATTCTCTTCGTGTATAGATATGCCCTTTAAAAAAATAGGGGCGCCGTTTAATAAAATGGTAGCAGCATTTGTTTCAATGGTTCTAAATCCAATGCGATCTTTAATGGTTTCTCCATTGTAGTCAATAATAATTTCGTATAGTTTTGGGTTTTTGGGCGACCAATATTGGATAGCGCCCATTCCAGTATGTATGCTAAAATTTAGTATTCCAGTTGGCCCTAGTGTATCAGTTATTATCTTTTTGAGGGCAGGAATGCTAATGCTTATGGGTTGCCCGGTTGTTGGGGTATTCACTTTTATATAACCAGCGATGGTAGTGTTGTTTTTTTTGTCAAGTTGAATGCTATAATCTTCAATAAAAGCATCTGCCACTTCCATTAAAGAAACCTCTCGGGTAAGGCCTCCATAATTCCACCAATCGGTATTGGTGGTTGGTACTGCATCTTTGAGTCTTTTATTATCAACTTTCACCACCAGATAATTGTCTTTTTCTTTAATGACAGTTGAAATTTCGAAGCAAAAAGAAGTAAATCCTCCTACATGCGTTCCTAGTTTTTTGCCGTTGAGGTACACATCGGCTTGATAATTGACAGCAGCAAAATTTAAAAATAGGCGTTTGTGTTTAGCCAGTGTGTAATCAAAAGATTTTTTGAACCATACGGTTCCTTCATAGTAAAATAATTTCTCGTCTTGTGTATTCCAATCATTTGGGATACGCATTTTTGGAGACTTGTCGAAATCGTATTCTATTAAATTATTTTTATTGGCGGAATGGTAATTGTTGAAAAATGCGCCCATTTGAAAATCACTCTTTTTATCATATTCATCTAAGTGAAAACTATAGTAGCCTGTTTCGTATGGATCAATGATGTAATTCCAATCGCCATTTAAATGGGTGATTTGTCTATTCTTGCTATTTTGAATAGTAATCTGCTGTGCGTAGGCAAAGTTTTGGAGTAACACAAAAAATAAAAGTATTCTCATTGTTGCCCATTCTTTTTTAGGGTTATCAATTATTCGTTAAAATTGGGTATAAAATTTTAAATGCATTGGACAAGGCTTGGTGCATTATGGTTGCGTGATTTTCTTGTGGTAAATAATCGAAAAATACTTTTACGTTGTTATTTTTCGTTTCTTTTATTTTTTCGGTTAATAAATTAGCATCTACTTCCATCACTCTCGGAATTTTTGTGGGTGTTAGACCTTCTTTTCCTACGCCAATATATATAGCTGTTTGTTGAGTAAAGCCAGCGCTTGCAATCGGGGATTGTTGGTTTAAAAGCGAGCCATTGTCCCACCATAAACTTGGACTAATGATAATATATTTATTAAATAACCTTGGTTTTTTAAGTAAGATTTCAGTTGCTAATAGGCCCCCTAATGATTGTCCGATAAGGGTTTTGTCTTTATTTCCTTTGTACTTAGTTTCTATAAATTGCTGTAATTCCTTTTCAAGAAATGAAATAAATTTATCCGAGTGTCCTGCTCTTGCAAATGTTGTTTTCAGTTCCTCACTAGATGTTGGAAAAGTAAAATCTCGCTCTCTATCAACCGATGCAATACCAACTACAATGGATTTTGGGACCTGGTTGATCCATTCAAAATTATAGAACTGTACAAGTCCAACAACGTGAATAAAATCTTCGTTTGCTGAGCCATCTAATAAGTAGATTACTGGGTATTTCGTGCTGTCGTTTTTATTGTAACCTTCTGGAAGATAAATATTCAAAATTCTTTTTTCAGCTAATGCTGTTGATTGAATTTCGTCTATAAGGCCCAGGATAAAGGGTTTGGTTGTTTCGGTTTGGTTTACTTGATTATTTTGTCCGAACAGTAAAGTGGTGAAAAAGGTCAAACAGAAAAGTAGAAATATCCTATTCATATTATATTCGGTTAATTATTTTATGGCGTGGTTCATTACAAAGATAGCTGTGTATTTTATTTTATCAGTGAGTATTCCTGACTTGTCTATATTGTTGCAAATGAAGTATGCTGGGTTTTTTTCAAAGCCCTTCCTTTAAATTCCAATACCGCTGCTTATTTTATTATTTAGTGGTGATTGTCATTTGAAATAAACTTACTGTTGCGTTGTCGTAATGAGCAGGAAGTCCTTCCGTATTTTTAAGTTTCAACAATCCCAAAAAGTTAAAACCACATTTTGTGTAATAATTAATTAGCCCAGGATTGTCGCCAACAGTATCCATTCTAACAAATTGTTTTTGATTTTCTTTGGCATAAATTTTAACCCATTCTACTATTTGTACAACTAAATGCTGTCCTCTAAAATCAGGATTTGTTGCAATTCGGTGAATATAAACGGAGGGGTCTCCGTCTTTTTCCTCCCAAATTTGAGGGTCATGGAAAGTGGTGGCCCAAACACAAGCAATTTTTTCATCTACAACTATTTTCCATTGTCTATTTTCTGCAATTTCAGTTTCAATAAGTTTTCTTTCAAATTCAGGCCAGTGAACTGTAAATTTTGTCTTTTGGAAATCGGTGGCGATTTTGTATAAACGGAAAATTTCGTCTATGTCGTTAATATTGCTATTTTGTATTTGAAATTTCATTTTTGATTTTACTTTATTTCGTTCATTTTTGCACAGAGTCATTTTATGATTGCCAAATTTCTGTTAGTTTGTCTTTGATTCCCTCCATTATATATTTGCCTTATAATTCGAATCAAAATCTATCATCCATTCGATACCATATTTATCTCTAAACATACCAAAGTAGGAACCCCAAGGGCTGTCAGTAATAGGCATTTCAATTTGTCCGCCAGCCGAAAGTCCATTGAATAATTTGTCGGCTTCTGCTTTGCTTTCTGCACTAATTACAATTTTGCTTCTGTTCTCATTTTCATTTGTTCGTCCCATTATTTCAGGCACATCATTGGCCATTAAAATACTATTACCAATTGGTAAAGCAATATGCATTATTTTATTCGCTTCATTGCCTGCTACTGGAAATTCAGCAGTGGCTAAATCTTTGAAACGCATTATTTTGGCAAACTCACCGCCAAATACGGATTTGTAAAAGTTGAATGCTTCTTCGGCGTTGCCGTTGAAATTAATGTGTGGATTGATACTTGCCATAATAGTTTATTTTTTAAGTGTTAATTTGTTATTTGTCGTTTGTTTCTCAGTGCGTCGTACAACGAGAAGGCTTTGTGCAGGAGGGGCATTAGTAATCCTTTGCCCACAGCCGCTGCTGATTGAAAAACTGCTGTTGAAGTTAAGAACTTAAGTTGAATTCCGATAGCTATCGGGAGTTTGTCGAGCCCGAACCAAAGCCTGGCTTTGCACTTAGCTGAAATTAGTTTGTTGAGTCACAGTTTTGGCAAACTGCTTGTTAGCGGTTCGTTGTTATTATGTTAGTCTTGGTTGTCCAATTTAAGCCGCCAATTGTATAATGTTTCTGCCCGTCTGTTCTCCCCACGAACGGGCAACATAAATGCCATTGCTTTTTTTGTATTTTATATTTTTTGTATTAAGCGTTGTGGTATCGGCTATAGCCGTTGGTCGAAGACCAAACGGCGGCAACTACCTACGGCGGCTAAAAACCCAATATTATTTGGCGCTGTACTTATTGCTTAAATTCTGTTTGCTTGCGCTGTCGCAATAAGAAGAAATTTATTAGCAAAGTACTTAGCATGGGAACTAATAAAATAATAAAGAAAACCAAATAAGAAACATTTACGATGGGCTGTGGCATACCTTGTATGAATATTCCTTTTCCAATTGGCCCTTGAGAGAAAACAAATCCTTGTGTTAAGTTCCAGCCCAAGTGAATTGCACAGGGTATGTAGAGTGAGAAAGTTTTTGCATACCCATATGCATATAAAAGCCCCATAATTCCTGTAATGACAAAAGTCATTGCCATTTGTATGGGATTTCCAATTACTTCATGGGAGAACCAATGATAAATTCCGAAAGCAATTGCTGAGATCATAATTGCTTTCAGAGAACCAATTTTTTTAATGAGAATATAAAAAATTATGCCTCTAAAAATTAGTTCTTCAAACAGTACCGACTTAACATTCCACCAAACCGCTTCTAGAATAATATTAGGTGTAAGGGAATGGTTTAGGCTCCATTGCTCTTTTGCGAAATACATGCGCAAGAAGAAGCCTGTTGAGCAACAAATAGCAGTAATTAAGAAGAATAGAACGAAATCAAATAGCCTTCCTTTTGTTGGGTAGAATCCTAAAAAAGACAAACTCCCTTTTTCAAAAAGCCAAACTATTAACCAAGAAAGGGAAAGCTGAACGATAATACCTATCATATTTTATTTTTAATCTGAAAATGCAATTTTAGCTTGCACACAAGGGTCGAGGTTTTGCAAAGGCAGGGAATTCATTGCTTGTCCAGTCAGAATCTAAAGCCAAGTTGAAAAGCTGAAGTTATGAACTAATCCTGAAAATTGAATGTCGAGTTCGAACCGCTGCTGATATTTGCACATTGCTGATGTTTCAAGGTTCCGCCAGTTTTTGCAAATACCAATGCTGGGGGTTGTAGGTTAGTCGGTCAGCCACAATTGCACCAAGCTATTTTTATGCATTCTTGCTACTTTCATTCGGATCTTTCATCTTATCTTCTAATTTATCAATGGTTTTTTTTGCATTTGCCAATCTTGTCGCTTTATTTTTCTCGACCAGTTTTACTGTTGTCCATTTTTCTAATTTATGGTGCAAGGGCACAAGCAAAGCTGCAATACAAACTAACCCAAGCAACATGAAGATAGGGGAGTGATGAGTAATTCTTTCTAAGAATGGATGGAGTAATAAATTGAGAAATTCAAAAACAAGCAACAAGGCAATCACTCCAAAAAAAGAAATTAGTTTGGAGTTGGTAATAAAACTTCGGCTAAGAAACAAAAACAAGATAATAAGAGTAACAAGTCCGATTGCAATCAAGGCATACTGGATATTTATTTTTCGTTCTTCTTCGGACTTTGTTTTTTCAGATGCTAACTCTTGCTGTCGTAATTGTTCATTAAACTCCAATGTTTGCAATCGATTAATTTTTTCATTGCTGAAAACACTATCTCTTGTTTCAATCATTAGTTGTTGATACTTGAACGCACTATCAATCTTATTTTCCTGTTTGTAAAGTTTGGTCAATAATGCGGCTGCTTGCAATTGCTGAACCAGTAAATTAAATTTTTGGTCAATCAAAAAACCTTTTGTGGCGTAGTAAATCGCTGAATCCCGTTGATTGAAGCGGTCAAAATGTTCGGCAAATTCGCAATAGCCACGGGCAAGCAAACGGATTTCATTTATCTCTGTATTCAATTGAAACGATTGTCTGAAAAATTCAACGGCCAATTGTTCTTTTCCCATCTTGGAATAAATGACTCCCATTGCAGAGTGTATTCCCCCTCCATAAACATTTTTGCCTTGAAACTTTCTGAAATACATGGATAGACATTCCTGAACATAGGTGTATGCAGAATCCAGGATGCCGAGTTGTTCATAGGATTTTCCCTTGTCAACTAAAAGTGTATTTAATACCTGATTGTCGGGAATTGACCTCGTTAAATTTTCCGCTTTTGTATAATAGTTTATTGCCTCCCGATAATTGCCTGCATTTCTGTTTACCATTGCAATACCGTTGTAAATGCGCCCTATAAGGAGGGTGTCTGCAAGCGGTTCAGCTAATTGCAATGCTTTAAAATAGGTTTCCTTCGCATCAGGGTAATTTCCTGCCCACCACAATGAACCCGCAAGATTTAATAATGCCTTCGCTTCAGTACCGGCAGGGAAACTATTTCTGTTTTTTATACAAATTAGCAATACTTGCTGTGCATAAAATACCATTGAATCATTGCTCACATATTGATACATGTCAGCTATGTTCCATAAGATTTGCATTTTAAAGCTGTCTACATTTTCTGTGGCTAATAAATGATGCAACAACTGGATTGTTTTCCTGGAGTATAACACCATTGAATCAGGATTGGTGTTAGCATATGCTTTGCTAATTTGAAAGTCTAAACTAATTTTCACAGTGTCTGCCTTTGCTATTGACAGTTGTTGTTTCAAACTGTCAATATGAGTTTGCTGTGCATTTGTAAGTGCAACGCAAAAGAGAAAAAGGAATGTAAAGCAGTATTTTATTTTTGTCATGTTGAAAATAGCTGAGTTGTAATAGTTAATTTCTTGCAGTCAGTCAAAATTAGCAGGTCGCCCGAGTATGTCTCGTCCTGATTTTGGTTGACTCTTTTTGACGTTATCCACAGTTGGATAAGATGACTGTGTTTTACGTTTTGCCTTTAGTTGTTCATCTTTGTTTTATCAGTTGAAGCGGACTTCATTCG
>CAIOIZ010000115.1 GCA_903858475.1 uncultured Bacteroidota bacterium | reverse complement strand
TTTAAAGTACATGGTCGGGTTGGAGACTCCCCTATCATTGGTGCAGGCCTTTTTGTTGACAATGAAATTGGCGCTGCAACCAGCAGTGGTGTTGGAGAAGAAGTAATTAGAATATGTGGAACACACTTGGTAGTTGAATACATGCGATTAGGTTATAGCCCAGAAAAAGCTTGTAAAAAAGCAGTGGAAAGAATTGTTAAAAATGATCCCGCCAAAGCAAAAACATTTCAGGTAGGGTTTTTAGCCATCAATAAAAAAGGAGAATACGGCGCATACGCAATTCAAAAAGGATTTATCTACCGAGTGAAATCTAATAAGGAAGACCAATTGCATGCATCCAAATACCTGATTACTACCTAATGGAATATAAACTCGAACTGATAGGATTTACACTAGAAGGCTGCCAATTAGCACAAGCATTGGGTGCTAATAGAATTGAATTGTGCGACAACCCTGTAGAAGGAGGCACTACGCCTTCTTATGGATTTATTAAAGCTGCCCGCTCCTTATTAAATATTGAACTTTATCCAATCATAAGACCAAGAGGTGGCGACTTTTTATACAACGATGCTGAATTTGAAATAATGAAATCAGATGTGCAGCTTTGCAAAAAATTGGGTTGCGATGGAATTGTTATTGGTCTACTTCATTCTGATGGAACAATTGACAAAGAAAAAACCCAGGTACTTGTTGAGCTGGCGTATCCAATGGGCGTAACCTTTCATCGGGCCTTCGACAGAGTTGCAGATCCCAATAAATCATTAGAAGATATCATTGATCTTGGTTGTGAAAGAATACTTACTTCAGGTTTACAGGCAACTGCAGCAGCCGGAATACAATTGATTGAATCTTTAATTAAACAAGCTGATAATCGTATCATCATTATGCCCGGAAGTGGAGTAAGGGCTGATAATATAATTGAAATAGCCAATAAAACAGGCGCAAAGGAATTTCATAGCTCTGCGAGAATTTTTCAACAGAGCAAGATGAATTATTTGAACCCTTTGCTAAAAGAACAATTAACTGCAGCCTCTGTAGATGTGCCAGAAATAAAAAATATGATTGCCCACTTAAAATCATTGTAAATGAAAAAGAATGTTTCCTTTTTTCTTTTACTATTGGCAATTCTTCCAATGTACAGCAATGCGCAGACTCTCCACATTGAGATAAATGATAATTGGCAATTTAGCCAAGAAGGATTAAACAAATGGTATTCTGCCCAAATTCCGGGAAGCATCTATACAGACTTATACAAAAACAAGCTTCTCCCCGACCCTTATTATAGGGACAATGAAACAAAAATACAATGGGTTGATAGTGTTAATTGGGAATACCAAAATAAATTCACTATTGACAAATTCACTTTTGCGTTTGAGCATATTGAATTAAATTTTGAAGGCTTAGATACATATACAACTATTTATATAAACAATCAATTGGCACTAAGTACAGACAATATGTTCAGGCCTTGGGTTGTTGATATAAAACCCTTCATACATACAGGTAAAAACCTACTCTCTATTCATTTTAAATCTGCCTTAAGAACGGCAGATAGTTTAGCAAGTAAAAATCACTTAGTACTTCCAGATAATAATCGGGTATATGCAAGAAAAGCACAGTTTCAGTTTGGTTGGGACTGGGGACCTAAACTTATCGGTTGTGGCATTTGGAGAAATATAAAATTAAATGCCTGGCAGGGGAATAAAGAAACTGTCGCCCCATTAACAAAAGCCCCCATGGCTAAACTTATTCAACAAAAAGACAGCATTGGACAATCATTTTTATTTGAAATAAAGGGCAAACCTGTATTTGCAAAAGGAGCTAATTGGATACCTGGTGATGCATTTCTACGACACACTAATAAATCTTATTACGAAAAAATACTACAGCTAGCCAAAAAAGCAAACATGAATATGTTGCGGGTCTGGGGTGGTGGAATTTATGAAGCAGATGAATTTTATGATATCTGTGACAAGTTGGGCATCATGGTATGGCAAGATTTTATGTTTGCAGGAGCCATGTACCCAGGCGATAAACATTTTTTTGAGAATATAAAAGCAGAAGTTAAATATCAGATAGAAAGACTAAGAAAACATCCATGTATTGTATTGTGGTGTGGCAATAATGAAATAGATGAAGCCTGGCATAATTGGGGATGGCAAAATCAATTTAATCTTCATGGTGCAGATAGTATTGAAATTTGGAATAATTACAAGCAATTGTTTGAAGATAGTCTCCGAACATGGGTAAATGAATTTGATGGACAAAGACCCTATGTTGCTAGCTCTCCAACTTATGGTTGGGGAAGAAAAGAAAGTATGCAAATGGGCGATAGTCATTACTGGGGGGTTTGGTGGGGACTAGAAGATTGGGAAGTTTTTGAAAATAAAACTGGGCGATTTGTAAGTGAGTACGGCATGCAATCCATGCCTAATTGGAATACCATAAAATCCTATACCAATTCATCAGATCGGCATCAAAATAGCAAAGTAATAGAAGCACATCAAAAGGCTGGCAATGGCTTCGAAAAAATAAATCATTATTTAACAAGGTATTTTACAGATTCAGCTACATTAAAAAAAATATCACTAGAAGATTATAGTTACTTGAGCCAATGCATGCAATATTATATTTTAAAAAATAGTATCGCAATCCATAAAAGCAAATCACCCACCACCATGGGTAGTTTATTATGGCAATTAAACGATTGCTGGCCAGTCACCAGCTGGAGTATCATCGATTACAGCATCACCCCAAAAGCAAGCTGGTATGCAATTAAGGAAGCTTATCGCGACGACCAACTACCTATAAAAGATAGCATTATTCCTAAAGCAATACAATTGAAGAAGTCTAGAATTAAATATAAAATTAAAGGGAATGAACTCATTTTAACCAGTACCATAGACGCACATTATGTGGAGCTTTCAATCCTAGGAAATACTGCCTTATTTTCAGAGAACTACTTTACGCTTTATAAAAATAAAAGTAAACACATACATATTGAACCGCTTTCAAAGGAAAAGTCATCTTTAAATAAGTTGAAAATTAAATCATTGGCAGATGTCTTACAATGATTTCATGTATTTCGAATAAATGAAAAATCAGCCAAATTCAATTTAAAAATATCTTTAAGATCAGCTCCACTGAATTTGAAAAACCAAAAACAAGTAAAAGCTGTACATAGAAAATAGCCAATTGAACTGATAGTGGCAGCTGCATAAATTCCCCAAACCGGAATAAACAAATAATCTAAAATTGCAATAGAGATAAGTGCAATCAAATTGCCCACTATCGGATACCATAATTTTTTAATGCCATCTAGATAAGCAGACAAAACTGTCATCACAGTAAGAAACAATATACCTGGCAATAGCAATAACAGGGGTAAATACATTTTACCAAAAGCATTACCAAACAAGAAAGGGAATATCCAATAACCACCAGCAATCAATGCCAAGGCTATTAAAATATAAATAGTTAAAAATATTCGCAAACTCCGCAATGTTGCTGCAAGCATAAAATGACTTTCCTCACTGGCAGTATATGGAAATATAACTGTAGCAGCCATTGAAGGAAGTAATAACAGCATTTGCCCTATTTTGCTAACCTGAATATAATTACTAAATGCAATTGCATCACAATACTTTTCTGTGAAGTAGTAATCAATTCGCAGTACCAAGAAGTAAATAAGATTACCTAAAAATACCATTAATGAAAATTTCAATATTTTAACGCCTAATCCAGGATGCCAAAGACTGTCCTGTAAAGTAACTGAAGGGAAAACGAAAAAATGTAAAATTAATAGAATGGCTTGCAAAAGAATTGAAGCAATATAGATTTCAATAAAATGTACCTGGGTGAAGGCAGAACCAGCACTGGTATTAAATAGACAATAACAAAGCCAACTTACAAAAACAAGGTTAACAATAACAGGAATTAAATTGACGGCAATATATTTTTTTTGCGCAGTAAATATGGCTGTAAAATAGTTGATGGCCATATATCCTACTACAAAAAGCGTTGCTATACCAATGGGAAATGAAATAGGAAGTACTGAAAAAACAAGCCAACTAAGAAGGCTTTGAATAATTAATAAAAAAAAGACCGCAATGCTAATCTTCTTGATCTGTCCCGGATATTTATTGGCATAATAGGTAATCCCATTTTCTATACAAAGTCCGATTAATAAATTAACCAATGCTAAAATACTAATAGTATAGAAAAAATGACCGCTATCTGCAACACCCAATAATCTTACAATCAATAAATTGATTGCGAAATTGCAAATAGTATTAATAGTCTTGAGTAAAATTGTATGTGATAATGCTTTTTTAAATTTCATATTTCTCTTTTTTGAGTTGAGAGAAATACAAAAGACCGGCAAATACCATCCAATTGCTATAATTGATACGCATTAAAAAATAATCAGCAATAAAAAATAGTAAAAAAGCCACCATTAACCATTTGTCATATTTTTTTGTAAAAAATCCAATTATAAATGCCAATTCCGCAATAGTGCCAAGTAAATACAGCACATATGAATAATAGGAATGCTGAACTAAGAAATATACCAATTGTGAAAACCAATTACTTGGATTCCCTGCTAAATATTGTTTATGTTGTAAGAGGAGGATGCCACTCATTTGGTCTGTATTAAAAATGGCTCCCGTTCTTATCTTCCATATCCCAGCTGTAAAAAATATCAATAAAAAAACAATTCTTATGGAATGGAAGCTGAAATAATATCCCTTTGCTGTATTGGGATAAAAAACAAATGGAACATAAAACCAAGCTATATAAAGATCGAGGCTAATATAGGTGAAGGAAGCCATAAAAATGCCATAGCACATATTATATAGAATCGTCACTACCACTACCCATTTGGTATAATATTTTTCTTTCAATACTGCAAATGCCAACAATATAGGTAGCAAACAATAAATAACATCAAAAGAAACGCGTAACCAAAAATACTTCAATAGCATTCCTTGCAAATTGGTTAGCATTAAAATATTGCGAGTAAAATCTAATCTATTAACAAATAGAACTGGATTAACCTTACTGAGTGTTAACCCATAATAAAAATACCAGCCAAAGCTTAGCATAAAGCAAAGCAAATAGAACAATACATATTGTTTTTTATGGTTAAGGCTCAGATACAAATTGATATTTTTTTTGTGGAGTAGCAACAGGATTTAATTGGTTCATTTGCCAAACATAAGACTGCGTATAAATTAAACAAGAATGAATTTCCTTGTTTAATATATCTGAAAGCAGATGATTAAACCACCGGGCATATTGAATGCTATCTGCAACTGGGGTGTATTTTTCCTCCTCCATCAACTTTCCTATAATCAATGTAGACAGGACTCGCTTCATGGTATTAAAAACAATCACATTGTTAGATTTATACTTCCCATAAAAATCAAGTGAGTATTGTAATTTATCCCTTTCTGCCATTGATAAACTTGTAAAATCCACGAAAGACTCCCCTGTTTTTATCTTATAAACCCACTGTGTATCTTGAAGCGGATATTTACCACTGTACATTCCATATACATTAATGGGAAAGGCTACAGCACCCCATTTTATATTTAAAAAAACAAAAACTATAATAAAAGCAACCAGCAAAATTGCTCCTTTGGGGCGATATGTATAGAATTCTTTAAGAAACATGACATTGAGTTCAACTCTAAATTAATTCAAATTTTGGAGGATTTCTAAAGAGTTTTAGCCAACATAATTTCAACCAGCCAACAAAATGACATCAATTCTGTTACAAGTATATATGCCAAAAACTTACATTTGTTGTAAACTTTATTCAACATGGCCATTTTACGTAAAATAAATAGCAAGGCTAAAACAGAAAGCAACTCGGGATTTGGAGTAAATGCAGCAGACTATGGAGGCAGGTTCATCAACAAGAATGGCCAACCAAATTTAGAAAAACAAGGCATCGGCTATTTCGAACGAATTAGTTGGTTTCATACAATGTTGTCCATGCCAAGATGGAAATTTTTCTCATTGATTTTCCTATTTTTTGTCCTTATTAATTTATTATTTGCAATCGCCTATTTTGCTATTGGGGTAGAGCACTTAAGTGGCATGGTTACCCATTCTGCTTGGGAACAATTTGGTGAAGCTTATTTTTTTAGCGCGCAAACATTTACAACAGTTGGCTATGGAAGGGTTAATCCAACCGGTTTTATTACCAGTGCCCTTTCTTCCTTCGAAGCACTTATTGGTTTATTAAGTTTTGCCGTAGTAACTGGTTTATTGTATGGGCGATTCAGTAGACCAAAAGCCTATTTGAAGTTTTCAAAAAATGCAATTATCGCTCCATTTAAAAATGGATTGGCCTTGATGATGAGGGTAGCTCCATATAAAAATACCAGCCTAACTGATGCAGAAGCCAAATTAACAGCAGGAATGATGTTGGAGGAAAATGGTCAGCGAACCAATAAGTTTTTTAGCATGGAATTAGAATTTGAAAAAGTGAATGCATTAACACTTAGCTGGACCATTGTTCATCCAATTACTGAAAATAGCCCGCTCTATAAATTTACAAAAGATGATTTCTCCAATGGCACAGGCGAAATCCTTGTATATGTAAAAGCTTTTGACGACATGTTTAGTAATACGGTTGTAGCCCGTACTTCTTATACATTTCAGGAAATTGTTTTCGGCGTTAAATTTATTCCAATGTACCATAAGAGCAAACAGGAAAACTCAACCATCCTTGATTTGGATAAACTAAATAGTTTTGTTGAAGTAGATATCACATCACAATTATCCACTATTAGCAATGCTGCTAATGCATAGGTTTTTCGATACGTAAACGATGAATCAATATAAACCCATCTCGTTTGAAATAAAACAGCCACAATAAAATTAGTATAGGCAAATTAGCCAATAACATAAACAATCGCAATCCGGTAGCAATATAGATGGCGAATAGCAGCATCAACAAAACGACACCAATTATCAATTGAATATTATCAATTCTGCTCTCCACTTCATAAAAATAAACACCTTGTTGAGGCCTTATTTTTATTGTTCTACTATGCTGAAAACCATTGGTTACAGATAAGGTCAATTCCGTTTGATCACAAGGTATTTGGAGTGGCTTTTTCTCTTGTAACTCATAAATAGCCATCTGATTGACTATCACGTGTAGTGGCAGTAATTTCAGCAATAGATGTGGGTGCCTCAATATAATCAAATTACTATCTGGCATGATTGGCTAACGTATGAAAAGCATCATAAGTATCTACCAAGTGTTATAAAAAACAAAACAAAAAGGGCAGGAAAACCTGCCCTTTATTCTTAAATAATAAAAAATTAATCTTCTGTAGTTAAACTAGCCTTTAAATATTCACGGTTCATTCTAGCAATATTTGCTACTGAAATACCTTTCGGACATTCGGCTTCGCAGGCATAGGTATTGGTACAATTACCAAATCCCTCTTTATCCATTTGGGCAACCATATTCAATACCCTTGATTCCTTTTCAGGTGCGCCTTGGGGCAATAGTGCCAATTGAGAAACTTTTGCACTTACAAACAACATCGCACTACTGTTTTTACAAGTAGCCACACAAGCGCCGCATCCAATGCAGGAAGCAGCCATAAATGCATCATCTGCGTCCTTTTTATCAATCGGTATTGCATTGGCGTCAACTGCATTTCCTGTGTTAACACTAATATATCCACCCGCTTGTATAATTCTATCAAAAGCAGAACGATCTACCATTAAATCCTTGATTACAGGGAATGCCTTACTTCTCCAAGGTTCTACAACAATGGTGTCACCATCTTTGAATGCACGCATATGCAATTGACAAGTAGTGTTTTTATCCCATGGACCATGTGCCCTACCATTAATATGCATACTGCACATGCCGCAAATGCCTTCTCTACAATCATGATCAAAAGCAATTGGGTCTTTACCATTGGTAATCAATTGCTCATTCAGCACATCAAACATTTCAAGAAACGACATCTCAGAGGAAATGTCTTTTACCTGATAGGTTTCCAATTTGCCGGCATCATTGCTGTTTTTTTGTTTCCACACTTTTAAAGTGAGGTTCATGTGATAGTGTTCCATATTTTATTAAATACGTTTATAATTTTTATACTCAAATGGTCTCCAACCAAATGTCTTCCATAAAAAATAATACAAGCGATGTTTATTATTCTTAAAATTTTTCTTCTTTTCGTTGATGGCAGGCTCCCAATCCGCTTTATCCAATAATGATTTCATAACCACAGGATGCGAACCATTGAATCGAGTAACCGAATCAATATTGGAATAATCAAACTCCTCAGAGGCCTCTTTATTATATCCTGTCACCCATCTCTCCTGGGCATTGTCATCATTCCAGTTTTTTCCAAAATCAATGAACTTTTGTTTCATCTTGATCGGATTTCGAACCCAACCATAGTGGAATATGAAAGCATCAATCAATTTAACTTTTAATTTTCCACCACCTGACCATCTAAATCCTTGAGCATCTAAATGGCTTCTGATTGCTTTATTATTTCTAATCACTCTTATCTCTTTACTATACCACTTTCTTCCATCACCTATATATTGATAACTTCCATAAAAATGATGATAGTTAAAAAGCAAGCCTTCTACCCTATTATCGTTCTTGTATTTTTCCATTGCAGCAAGTATAACAGGATAAAAATCTTCCTGTAATACCTCGTCAGCCTGAATATAAAAAAGCCAATCACTATCAACAGCAGTTGCATCGAGTGCTTTATTCGTTTCTACTGCCAATACTTTCCCACCTTCTCTTAAATTTTCATCCCATACCGAATGAATAATTTTTATTTTAGGTGACCCAATACTTTTTATCAATTCGGTTGTTTCGTCTTCTGAATTTCCGAGACAAACAATCATTTCATCCACTATGGGCAATAAGGATTGAATAGATTCCAAAACCGGATAACTATATTTAACTGCATTTTTTACAAAAGTAAATCCGGATATTTTCATCGCTCCAACATTATTTATAACTCCTTTGCGTTGGCTTTACAATTTCAAAAGTCAATGCTTCCTTATTCAAATTCCAATCACTTTCTCCTTTGTATTCCCATGCAGCTACATAGCTATAATTCTCATCGTCGCGTTTTGCTTCCCCCTCTTCTGTTTGAGATTCTTCTCTGAAATGGCCACCACAACTTTCATTTCTGTCCAATGCATCCTTACACATCAATTCTCCCAACTCAATAAAGTCAGCAACCCTTCCTGCTTTGTCTAATTCAGGATTCATTTCATCTATGTCGCCAGGAATTTTGACGTCAGACCAAAATTCTTTTTTTAATTGTTGAATTTCCACAATGGCTTCTCTCAGTCCTTTTTCATTGCGTGCCATACCACATTTATCCCACATAATTTTTCCCAAACGCTTATGGAAACTTTCTACTGTTTGACTTCCCTTAATACGCATCAATTTGTTAATACGATCACGCACTGCATTTTCAGTTTCTTCAAATGCCGCATGAGAAGTAGGGAGCGAAGGATTGCGAATTTCATCGGCCAAATAATTTCCCAATGTGTAAGGGATCACAAAATATCCGTCAGCCAATCCTTGCATCAAAGCACTTGCTCCCAAGCGGTTGGCTCCATGATCACTAAAATTGGCTTCGCCCAATGCATATAAACCTTGCACGGTGGTTTGTAATTCATAATCTACCCAAAGTCCACCCATGGTATAATGTACCGCAGGATAAATCCTCATTGGCATTTCATATGGATTTTCACCTGTTATTTTCTCATACATTTCAAAAAGATTGCCATACTTTTCTTCTACTACTTTCTTACCCATGGCAATAATGCTAGCCTCCTCTACATTACTCAATCCTTGTTTACCCACCTCAATTTTTCCATATCTTTTGATGGCATCAGCAAAATCAAGATAAACTGCCATCTTAGTAGTGCCTACTCCATATCCTTCATCACAACGTTCTTTTGCGGCTCTTGAAGCCACATCACGAGGCACCAAGTTTCCAAATGCAGGGTATCTTCTTTCAAGGTAATAGTCTCTTTCTTCTTCAGGAATATCTACTGCTTTTCTTGTTTCCCCTTTTTGTTTAGGCACCCATATTCTACCATCATTCCGCAAAGATTCACTCATTAAAGTCAGTTTACTTTGATGGTCACCACTAACAGGAATACAAGTAGGATGTATTTGAGTAAAGCAAGGGTTACCAAAGAATGCTCCCTTTTTATGTGCCTTCCATGCAGCGGTAACATTGCTTCCCATGGCATTGGTAGATAAGTAAAAAACATTTCCATAACCACCAGTACATAACAGTACTGCGTGTCCGAAATGCCTTTCTAACTTTCCAGTTACCAAATCGCGTGCAATAATTCCGCGCGCTTTGCCATCAACCATCACAACATCCAGCATTTCATGACGATTGTATTGTGTTACATTGCCTAAAGCAATTTGCCTTTCCAATGCACTATAAGCTCCTAATAATAATTGCTGACCTGTTTGGCCTGCAGCATAAAATGTACGTTGAACCTGTGTTCCACCAAAACTACGGTTACTCAATAATCCACCATATTCTCTTGCAAATGGTACCCCTTGTGCTACGCAATGATCGATGATTGCAGCACTTACCTCAGATAAGCGATGTACATTGGCCTCTCTAGCACGATAATCACCACCCTTCACTGTATCGTAAAACAAACGAAAAACAGAATCCCCATCATTTTGATAATTTTTTGCGGCATTAATTCCCCCTTGGGCAGCAATACTATGGGCTCGGCGAGGACTATCCTGAAAACAGAAAGCTTTCACATTATAGCCTAATTCGCCTAGTGAAGCAGCCGCAGAAGCACCTGCCAGACCAGTACCAATTACAATCACTTCCAATTTGCGTTTATTGGCAGGATTGACCAATTTTACATGACCCTTATAATCGGTCCACTTTTCATTCATTTCACCTGCGGGAATCTTTGCATTTAAATCCATTGTAATGTGTATTTTATGTAAGCAGCATTAAATTTCAAAAAGAATACATGAATAATCTTGAACAACAGTCATTTTATTATTCCAACCATTTCAAATAAAAAGCAATTGGCATCAAGGCAAACAATAAACAAACAACCACACAATAAAAAATGCCGATACTTTTTATAATGGGCGTATATTTTTTATGATTAATACCAAAGGTTTGAAAGGCACTTTGAAAGCCATGCAACAAATGCCAGAATAATGAAATTACTCCAATCAGATAAATTACTACCACCCACCATTTGCTGAATTCTTCTTTCATTTCTTCAAAAAGATTATGGGGCTGATCGCCACTGTACAAGGCAATTTTAGTATCAATAAAAAATTTAGAAATATGAATAATAAGGAAAAAAAGTAAGAGGGTTCCCAATAATCCCATTGACCTACTATACCAACGGCTATTTTCATTGGCGGCATTCACTTTATAATTAATGGGTCTTGCCCCGCTGTTCTGCTTCCACAACAAAAGCCCCTGCAGGATATGCACCAAGAGCCCAGCAAACAAGCCAATTTCCACAATACGCAGAACCCAATTATGACTCATAAAATGGGCCGCAGTATTATAAGCTTCTCCTTGATCATTTACAAAAATGCAGGCATTTACGCCCACATGTACAATCAAAAAACTTATTAAAAAAAGGCCGGTTAGCCCCATGATGAATTTCTTACCCAATGAAGAAATGAATAACTGTTTCCAGGTCATAAGTAGTGTTTGAGAATTGTTATTGTACAACAAAAATACGCCACGAATGTTGCTTAAAAAAAGAAATTTCAGTTTTCCAGCATTTAGTCTAGCAACCTTAGTAATTGATTGTCCAACTGCTGAAAGACCATTTCGGGCTTAAGGGTGCGCCATTGAGGAAATTCTATCAGATTAATATAATTGGTCAGTCGGCTTTTTTTGAAATCATATTGAGAGGCTGGTGGCAAACCCAACAAAGCAACCCAGCCCCCTTCTTCCACAATTTGCTCCCGCCATTCTTCATAATAATCAGCATCACTACTATGAAAATTCAATACATTTTCTGCAATTAATATGAACTTTACAATACCCAACTTATATAACTTGTCGGTGATTTCCCTTCTTAAAGTCATGATGTCATTTTCAATCGCATCGTTCCATTCTCCAATAAGTTCGATAATTGCATACTGGAGTTCATAGTCTACAAAAAGTATTTTCATGTATAGTGTGCGACTGCCAAACTCGTCCCATTGTGGATGGATATAATAATTATAGACAGTCAACGAAAATTCAAATTCGCTGTAGGTTCTGCCAAAAAAAGGACTCCGCTCGTCGTCCTCTGCTGCGTATAGATGGCGCCAATTGTAATAAGGTTCTATATCCTGCACAAAGATTATTTTAACAAAAATTGAATAATATCAGCAAATAAAAAAATAAAAAAAGCCTGCAACTTTCGTTACAGGCTCTTGGTACTAAACCCGATATTTTATTGAACTACGATTCTTTCGGTAACAATTGTTTGGCCAGCTGCATCGGTAATTTTCACCAAATACATTCCTTTAGCCATTTGAGAGGAAAGCTTAATTGTCTCTACCTGTCCTTTTCCAACAGCCTGTATTGATTTAGACAAAATATTCCTACCAGATAAGTCAGTAATGACAATTTGATATTTTCCAGTTGCTATACCATCCAATGAAACTTTACATTCATTGGCTGTTACAGGATTAGGGAATACCCTTCCTTCCACCATGGGTGCCAATATTGGTAGTGATGCAGTTCCAATGCTTTTGGCAATATTGGCTTCTTTTTCTAACAGAAGATTTCCATTGGCTAAATCGGATGCATTATACAGCTTATCGGACCCTTCGATATAAATGGCCTTTAAATCATTCAGGTTTACTTTATAATATCCGCTAAAACTATTGGCGCTACTTACAACAATATTCCCGTCTGCATCCACTGCCGCTCCATTGGTAGTGAAATTGCCAGGTAATTCAGTGATGGCCCCTTTATAAGTTGCCACACGCGTACCCACATTAACAACAAATACCTGATGACTGGCAGAAATAATGTATAATTTATTATAGGCATCGGCCACCATATCCCCACCCCAACTGGTGCATTTATTATGAATAGAATAACCTGCACTAACATCGGCGTCAATGATATTACCTAAATCTTCTACAACAATATTTTTGCCCGTTGAAAAACGTATCAAGTGATTAGCATCATTGGTAATGGCATAACCATACCCATCTGCATTGATGACCATTCTGGTAATATGATTTGCTTCATCAGCAAGATTTCCACCGCTAAAAGAATTTAAAGAATAAAACTGTTTTGTTTCTCCACCTGCAGCAATATCTAACCAACGTAATTCATCCAGGCGCATAGGGGTAAAAAATAATTTACCATGCTTTTTATCATAAGCAGCAGCAGCTACCATTGAACTAGTGGGCGCTGTCAATTCTTTGCTGATAGCAGCCCCTTTTTTACTATTGACATCCTTTAACACAAAGGCAGTCTGATCTCTAGTATAAATAGCTTTTTCAACTTTACCAGAGCCAATATTTACTTGCCGAATGTTCATCCAAAGAAAATCGCCATTACCATCACCCGTTATGGCATATGTTTTATTTGCATCCTGTGCAAAAATTGCCATACCAGAAAAAACAAAGAAAGCAGGGAGTAAAAGTTTTTTGTTCATAAGAGAAGTTTTATTTTATCTGATTTGAAAATTAATCAAATTACATAATTCCTACAAGCATTTTTTATGAATCGAGGCTTTGTAACAGCTTTTTAACACTTCCCTTTTCTAATAAAAGGGATTTGGCTTTTTCATAATCGCCCATGCCAGTTTTTTCCATGACCATTTTCACTCCCCGATCAACCAACTTGTCGTTGGTTAATTGCATATTTACCATTTTATTATCTTCTACCCGTCCCAACTGTATCATTACCGCAGTTGAAATCATATTTAATACCAGTTTTTGAGCAGTTCCACTTTTCATTCTCGTACTGCCGGTAACAAATTCAGGCCCCACCACCACTTCTATTGGGTGGTCTGCAGCTGCACTCAAAGGCGCATCCTGATTACAACAGATACTGCCGGTTGTTATGTTATTCGCCCTGCATTGCTCTAGTGCTGCAATCACATAAGGAGTGGTACCACTGGCTGCTATTCCAATAACAACGTCGTTGCTATTAATATTAAAGGCTTGCAAATCCTTCCAACCCTGCGCTGGATCATCTTCTGCAAATTCAACTGCTTCTGTAATCGCCTTGGTACCGCCTGCAATAATTCCAATGACTAAACCATAGGGAACACCATATGTTGGAGGACATTCGCTAGCGTCTACAATTCCCAGCCGCCCACTTGTACCTGCACCAATATAAAAAAGTCTACTGTTTCCCATCAACATCTTATCAGTGATAACGTGCACCAATGCTTCAATCTGTGGGATTATTTTTTCAATAGCTAGCGGCACTGATTTATCTTCCTTATTAATATTAGTTAGGACCTCTCCGATAGACATTTTTTCTAAATGCCGATAGTTACTTTCCTTTTCTGTAGTCCGTTCAAATGCCATACTATTGATTATTTATAAATGATATTTCACCAATCCTTCCATTGGATTTTTTATTACTTTACCTAATTGCAATTCATAGGTTGCACACATTTCTTTGATTACATCTTTAAATCCGAAAGCCACACTTCCAACAAAATTGATGGGCATTAGCCAACTTTCTTTGTACTTGTACAGGTGGTTAAAGAAAAAATCGTTAAAACTATCTTCGATGATATTCTCTACCATATAATGCCCCCGATTCTCTGCCAAAAACAGGGCAAAGCCAGCCATATATCGATTGGCCAATGGCTTCTTATAAACCGCATCTAGTATTTCATCAGCTGTAACCTTAAATCTGGCATTAAACCGATCCATCAAGTCCTCATCAAATGTATGATAGAGAAAATGCTGAATAACCTTCCTTCCTAAATAAGCACCACTCCCCTCGTCGCCTAATACATAACCTAAGCCAGGACTGTTTTTAACAACTTTCTTTCCATTGTAAAAACAACTATTGCTACCTGTTCCCAAAATACAAGCAAGCCCTTTGTCTCTACCACATAAAGAACGAGCTGCTGCCAATAAATCATGGCCAACTTCAATATGGGCCTTGGGGAATACCTTTTTGAGTGCTTTCTGGACGATTTTTACATTGGCGGGATTACTACACCCGGTGCCATAATAATATACTTCGGTTGGGATTGTTTTTTTTAGTTTGGCAACCAATTCATTTTCTACAATGGTTACTATTTGTTCTGTACTTAAAAAGTAAGGGCTAATACCCTGCGTAAATAAGGTTTTTTTCTTTTTGCCGTCTAACAGACACCATTCAGCCTTAGTAGCCCCGCAGTCAGCAATGAGTTTTATAGGCATGTTATGCATTTAATTAAACTTGAAGTTAATGTATTTTTTATATCCCACGAATACGGATGAAGGCAAATCAGGAATAAAATATAGCTTGATTACTGAATGGGCTTTAAGAAGCTATCGAAGAAAAAATTATCTTCGCAACATGATGAACAAAAAAATAAATGTGTGGCTACCCCTATTGTTCAGTATTACAATGGTAGCTGGTATGTTTTTGGGTTACAAAATGAGGGACGCAAATCCCTCCAAAAGCTTTTTCCATTCGGAAAAAAGACGCCCTTTCCAAGAGATATCCGACCTTATTAAGAATAAATATGTGGATGATGTGAATATGGATGCCTTAATGGACACTGCCATACAATCCATTCTCAATAAATTAGATCCCCATTCCGTTTTTATTCCAGCCGAACAGTTACAAGGCATTAACGAAGATATAGCGGGTAAGTTTTTTGGTATCGGCGTTGAATTCAACATTTTTGAAGACACCATCAATGTATTGAATGTATTGAAAGATGGTCCAGGTGATAAAGCAGGCATTAAAACGGGTGACAAGTTTTTAAAAGTAGGTGATAGTCTAGTAGCTGGCAATCATATTACGGCTGATAAAATCAAGAAATTGCTGAGAGGAGATCGGGGAACTAAGGTAACCATTGAAATTGTAAGAAATATTGAAAAGAAATCAATCAGCATTACTAGGGATGCAATTCCTTTAAAAAGTGTGGATGCCAGTTATATGATTGATGCACATATTGGCTTTATTAAACTCAATAAGTTTTCATCACAAACTTATCGTGAATTCATGGAAGCCCTCACTGCTTTAAAAAAACAAGGATTAGAACAATTGATATTGGATCTAAGGGGCAATGGTGGAGGCGTATTAGATGAGGCAACTGAAATCGCTGATGAATTTTTATCAGGGGATAAATTAATTACTTATACCGAAGGGAAGCATGCCCCCAAAAAAGAATTCCGTTGTCGCAGAGAGGGTCAATTTGAAAAAGGCTCACTTGTATTACTATGTGATGAAGGATCTGCAAGTGCCAGTGAGGTATTGATGGGTGCCTTACAAGATTGGGACAGGGCAGTTATCATTGGACGTAGAAGTTTCGGAAAAGGTTTGGTAGGGGAGCAATTTAACCTCAGTGATGGCAGTGCATTAAGGCTTACTATTGCACGTTATTACACCCCTGTAGGAAGAAGTATACAAAGGTCCTATGGGCTAGGCGAAAAGGCATATTTTGACGAAATCAGTAACCGTTTCCATGATGGAGAAACACTGAGTGCTGATTCGGTTAAATTTGATAAAACACAAATCTTTAAAACAAAAGCAGGCAAAACCGTTTATGGTGGTGGAGGTATAACGCCAGATTATTTTGTTCCACTTGATTCAGGAATACTATCGGCAACGACTGTCAAGATTTATGCGAAGGGCACAATCAGCAATTTTGCCTATAAATATTATTTGCAAAATCAGTCTACCCTAAATGCTTTTAAAAATAGTACTGATTTCAATAAGCACTTTATTTTTTCTGATTTAGATTGGCAATATTTCACCCATTTCGCCAGTAAGGATTCTGTCACTTTGAATTCCATTACTTCAATAGAAAAAAACAAACTTATAAACAGCATTAAGGTCTCCTTGGCTCGACAGCTCTGGAGAATGGAAGGTTTGTACGAAGTACAAAACACCACTGACAACGCTATTAAAAAAGCCTTGGAAATATTGAAGAAATAAGCGAGGCCATTAAAACTTAAAAAATTAACTTTGCGCCACAAACAACGATTCTCTATGTGGTACAAAAATATTCTTGAAACAATTGGGAACACCCCATTGATTCAACTCAATAAAATAACCAAACATTTACCCTGTACGGTTTTAGCCAAAGTTGATTATTTCAATCCAGGCAATAGCATCAAAGATCGAATGGCTTTGAAAATGGTAGAAGTAGCCGAAAAAGAAGGCAAACTGAAACCTGGCGGTACTATTATTGAAGGCACCAGTGGCAATACAGGAATGGGACTTGCTTTAGCCGCCTGTGTAAAAGGCTATAAATGCATATTTGTAACCACGGATAAACAATCAAAAGAAAAAGCAGATATCCTGAAGGCAGTGGGTGCAGAAGTGATTGTATGCCCTACAAATGTAGCACCAGAAGACCCTAATAGTTATTATAGTGTTGCCAAAAGATTAGCCAAAGAAGTTCCCCATTCATTTCATTGTAACCAATATGATAACCTGGCCAACAGGCTAGCTCACTATGAAAGTACCGGGCCAGAAATATGGGAACAAACAGAAGGTAAAATAACCCATTTTGTATGCACAGCGGGTACAGGCGGTACGATTACGGGTACAGCTCAATATTTAAAAGAAAAAAATCCCAACATTAAGATTTGGGCAATTGATGTATACGGCAGTTTGCTCACCAATTATTTCAAAACAGGAAAGATAGATATGGGATTTGTTCACCCCTATATTAGTGAAGGATTTGGAGAAGATTTTGTGCCCCTCAATTACGACATGTCGGTAATTGATTATTTTGAACAAGTCACAGACCGCGATGGAGCCATTATGGCCAGAAGAATTGCCAAAGAAGAAGGCATGTTTTGTGGGTATAGTGCAGGAAGTTGTTTACAGGGATTAATGCAACTTAAGGATAGTCTTCAAAAAGATGACTTAGTAGTATGCGTTTTTCATGACCACGGCAGTAGGTATGTAGGAAAAATATACAATGACCAATGGATGATGGAAAGAGGATTCTTAGATGTAAAAACTTTTAAAGATTTAGTAGCTGGTAGAGGTACCCAAAAACTGATTACCCTTAACAGCAACCAAACAGTTGAGGAAGCAATTGCCTTGATGAAAAAATATGATATTGAAAATATCCCTGTTTTTAATGTCAATGAAAATATAGGTGCCATCAGTGAAGGAGGATTATTTGATAAAATTTTAAATGATGCTTCAATAAAACAACAAGCGATTGAATCCATCATGGAAAAGCCTTATCCAGAAGTAGCATTTGAAACACCCGTTGAAAGATTAAGTCAATTTATTACTAAAGAAAATGGCGCCGTGCTCAGCAAAGACGAAAGCGGCAATTATCACATTGTAACTAAATACGATATCATTCAGGGTCTTGTGAAATAACAATCCGCTTACACATTTTCGTTAAAACGCCCTACAGTAAAGGGTTTTGGCGATTTACTATAACTTATCAAAAAAGTCAATATAAAAAAGCATCGTAGTTTTACGATGCTTTTTTTCGTATTTGTCCGTTGAAAAAGAGGTATAGTTTACGATAGTGTGGGTAATTACTGAACTACAAAAAAAGAGCAATCTTGCTCTTGTTGGAGGTTGTAAAACATGCCATCTTTGTGTCAGAAGTTGATTGATAGAGATGGTAAATATCAATC
>CAIOIZ010000114.1 GCA_903858475.1 uncultured Bacteroidota bacterium | reverse complement strand
TGATCGGGCTGCAACCAATAGTAGCGGCTGTACCACTCAAGGTAGCAGAATTGGGAGTTAAAAGGGTAGCACTACCTGTTGTGGCAGTACCAGGACTATTAATTCCACTTCCACTCACAGGCACTGTAATTGAATTAGCACCACCTCCACTCACTGGAATTGGGCTTGTATAGGCAATAACAGCGGTTGGAGTAAATTTCACAAACACTTGTTGGCTGAAACTACCACCCACTTGTGCAATACTCAAACTAGCAGTGTATGTTCCTGTGCTAGTACTTGAAAAACTAAAGCCTGCTAAAGGACCAATATTAATATTACTTGAATTTAAATTGGTACCCGTTAGTGTAAATGAATTGGCCGAAGAAGCTATATTCAAACATATTGCACCAAAAGCAGAAGTTGCAGTAGCAGATAATACAGGAGAAAGCGTTGTGAAACTCTGTTGAGCACCATAACCTGTTCCGCCACCATTAGTAGCATAGGCCTTATAATAATAAGTAGTTGATGCAGCTAGTCCCACTAAATTAGAAGAAAAACTTCCTGCGCTTAGATTAGAAGCAGCAACTTGCGTACCAGTACCATTTGCAAATCCGTTGGTAGTACTGTATTCAATTCCATAAGCCGTTACACTTGAGCAACCATTCGACACAATTGATCCAGCTGCTGTTGCTGATGAAATGGTGATGGCAGTAGCAGCCCCTGTTGTTAAACTTGGAACCGTATTTACTCCAGCACCTGTAACAGTTACATTGATAGAAGAAGCGCCAGCTCCACTCACTACAATGGAGCCATTATATGATTGTACTAAGGTTGGATTAAACTTAACATATACGATTTGGCTAAAAATTCCACCAGCTTGTGGAATAGTTAAAGTTGCTGTATAAGTACCTGCAAGAGTAGTTGAATAAGTATATCCAGTAAGAGCAGCCACTTGTACAGAAGCAGTAGTTAAATCGGCACCATTGATGGTGAAAGAATTTGGACCTCCAATAGTATTCGCACATACATTACCGAAAGTCGCTAAACTAGTAGCAGATAATGAAGGAATAGCTGATGCAATACCGGTACCGCTTACTGCCACATTTACAGTACTTGCCACCCCACCACCAGTGATGGCTAAATTGCCTGATTTAAGACCTACTGATTGAGGCGTAAACCTTACATAAACAGGAGTAGCAGCCAATGTAGCTGTTGAATAAGCGATGGTAGTACTTGCTAACCAAGTGCTATTATTATTAGAAACCTGAAAATCAGTAGAAGGAGCAGTAATAGTAATATTTCCAGGAGCACCTGTAAGATTGCTGCCAGATACATTAAAACTTTGAGAAGAAGAATTATTTGCGACCACAATATTTCCAAAGTCAGCAACCGTTCCCGCTGTTAAAGCAGGCGTAACACTACCAGAACCAACCGTTATGTTAGTAACGGAGAAGCCTGGACGATTTCCAGCGCCAGATACTTCCCTATAAACCCAACGCAATTGAACTTCTGCTTGGTTATCACAAGCTCCAGGCAAGGTCACTGAAATAGTTTGAGGATTCACACTTCCTGTTCCAGTAATATTATCAGAACCGCCAGGATTTTGATATTCGGAACCAGTAACATCAGTGAAAGTACCGGTATTGCCTACACGATATTGCAAGCCCATTGCACCAACCCTGTTAGCAATTTGTTGACGTTGCGTAGCAGCTAAATAAGCAACCTGTACGCCTGTAACACTGCTGGTATTTACAGACAATACAAAACTTTTCATAGCAGCGGAAGTGCTTAAAAATGCAATTTTACCAACTGCATCTCCCACAAATGCAGATACGGCTGAATTCTGGGAGGTAACACCACTTGCCATTACCTGATCGCCACTTGGAGCGGCAGTAGAAAAAGCAGTTGAAGTACTACCTGCAATCGTCCAGCCCTGCCAACCAGCAGGATAAGCTGCGGAAGCACCAGTAAAAGAGGAGAAATTTTGTGAATAGGGCAAAGCCTGCGGGGTTGGGTTCGTTTGTGCTTGTACAAAGATTCCAACAATGAGCCCAACTAATAATATATAAATCCTTTTCATTATGGTTAAATTTAAAAACCTCGAGTTAATGAATAATTCATCAACTTCCAATACATCAAAAAATTACTGCTTCAATATTTTCACATCATCAATTTCAAAAGTGGTTGTTTTCGCAGGATCTCCTCCATCATATCTGAAACCGATATAAACACTCTGTCCAGCATAAGCACTTAAACTTAAATTGCCAGAAGGAACAAATGCACCGAATCCACTTGCAGGTGCAGTAGCCATAGTTGCAGGCAATTGTACCCAAGTTGCAGTTGAAGGACTTGCACCACCATTATAATTGGTAGAAACAAATACCCTGAAATCAGTAACGCCTACATTAAAGCCACCAGCAGTAGTAAAACTTAATTTAGGAGATCCAGTAGTTGGAATTGGAATTGCAGGACTAATCAACCAACTAGTTACATTTGAAACGCCCGTTGCAAATGCACTTATTTTAGCGCATTTCACTGATCCAAATAATGCATTTTGATATTTAACTGATCCAACTTCTCCAATATTATACCAATTGATGCTTGAATTTAAAACAGCGTTATTGGTAGTAACAGTGCTGAAGTCCTCTTCGAATATAGAGCAACGTTCACCATTAAATTTAACATCTGTTGTATCTCTTATAATCAACTGAGGTGTTGTATTGAATTTTGTATAGATGGCAGTAATAGATCCGTTGCCACGAATTGGTTTTAAACCCGCAAAATTGGCATATCCACTACTGCGCACAATAATGCTATTATTGCTGCAATCTTTCACTGTTAAATTGATTGAATTTTTTGCAGCGGATGTATCAGCATATGTTCTGCTTGTATCACCAGATGAAAATTCATATCCACTTAACTTAACCAAAGTTCCCAATAAGGTATCCTGCATATTGGTAGTTAATTGAGATTGACTAATTGAGCGAGCAACAACAGGGTTGTTTAAACTTCCTTTTACAACGTAGGTATCAAAAAGACTAGAAGGGATACCAGCCAAAGCAGGATTATTAGGAATACTACGATCCATCACACCCAATTGAATCATACCAGCATAGTCACTCAAATAAAGTCCATTGCATTTAATGAACACTTTTCTACCAACAGGATATTGAGTATATAAACTTGATGCATCTAACTTAAGAGAAATGGCACCTGTTTCATCCTGGATATAAAGCTCTTTGTAAAAATTGCCACTTTTGTCGTCTGCAACTACAGTACCACTTATAATTACGTTGGTATTAATGCCCTCGAAACCGCCCACTGTATGCAGGGCCTTCAACGACTTAATCGTTGTATTCGCTACCATATTTGGGTCTATATAGGAAGGCGGATTATCAAAATTCTTCTTACAAGAATTGATAGTAAACATACCTGCTACAATCAGCAAGCTGGCTAAAAAAAGTTTTAAAAACTTTGTCATGATGTATTTTTTTAAATTCTTAAATTAATTTTTTATAAAATAGAAAGCGAATTATTCAACGCTCTCCTACTAATAGCTTTTATTAAAAACGCAAACCGATACTGGCGAAATAATTA
>CAIOIZ010000113.1 GCA_903858475.1 uncultured Bacteroidota bacterium | reverse complement strand
TGCCATGCCGCTAGTAGTAACGGCGCCACTAATATTGCTGTTGGCATCCATTGCTACCAATCCCATGGTGTCGTGATTCGCATTTCCATCTTCAAAAAAATTAGGAGCGAATGGGCCATTTGTTTTTCGCGCTTCAATGTTGATGACAGGTTGATATTGATTTATTTTCAACCAATTACTATAGGCTCTTTTGGCATCTTCCGATAACTCATTTTTTTCTAGCGGGAATCCATTTTCAATGGCGAATTGCTGGGCTCCATTACCTACTAAAATTACATGCGGTGTTTTTTCCATTACTTTTCGAGCAACTGAAATGGGATGTTTAATTCTTTCTATTCCAGCCACCGCACCACAATTCGATTTTTCATCCATGATACAGGCATCTAATGTTACGATGCCATCTCTATCAGGGTATCCACCTAGTCCAACACAACAATTATTTTCATTTTCAATTTCAATGGCTCCTGCTTCTACTGCATCCAACGAACGGCCAGCTTTTGAAAGTACTTCCCAGGCTGCTGTGTTTACAGCAACGCTGTCCCAGGTAGATACAACTATGGGTTTATTGGTAGGAGATTCAAAGGGTTTTGAAAAAGATAATAAAGGAAATGTAAGCCCACTCAGTTGTAAGAATTTTCTTCTGTTTAGCATGATGGTGTTATAATAAATTAATAGTCGTCGCCAAATGCAAAAATAGGTTTTCTAGTTTTGAATTTACCGCGCGTAAAATCTGGAATGAGTTGAATTTGTCCGCCTTCAGCAATACTTTTCTCACTCAATGGTGTAATTGAATACCAACTTGCATAGTCATATACATCTAATGGAAATTCAGTTCCTCTTTTGACACATTCAATAAATGCATGGTCTACAAAAAAATCCATTCCTCCATGACCAGCTCCTTCAGCAGCAGCACCATATTTTTGCCAGAGTGGATGGTCGTGTTCTGTTAGCCATTTTTCAGTATTATCCCATTTGTGACTATGCTTCATTTCCTTTTCAAAATAAATGAACCCTTGCGTCTTTCCACCTGCACCATAGTCCTGCCATAATCCTTCGGTACCTTGCACCCTGAAGCCCAGATTATAAGGTCTTGGAGAAGATACATCATGGGTTAAAAGGATGGACTCGCCATTTGAACATTGTATTTGCGTATTTACGATATCACCACATTTAAAATTCAATTTTGCATTTGGATGATTCGGCCCACCTTTTGGATGTTCAACTATGTATTTGTGAAGGCCTTTTGATTTACTAGCAATAGAAGAAAGTTTTGTCATTCTATTTCCCCGATTGATATCCATCATCACTGCAACGGGCCCCAATCCATGAGTAGGATATAATTCGCCGTTTCTTTTTAAATTATGTTCGGTACGCCATTGCGCTTCGCTGTAGGCATTTTTGCCGAATTCTACTCCGCTGTTATAGGCTGTAATACCATCATTGAATAATACACCACGCAAATCGTGTTCATATCCCCCTTGGGCATGTAGTAGTTCTCCGAAAAATCCTTTCCTTACCATATTTAATACTGCCATTACATCTCTTCGGTAGCAAACATTTTCCAACATCATCAATGGTACTTTAGTTCTTTCGCTGGTATTTACAACGTCCCAGCATTCTTGTAATTTAACAGCACCACATACTTCCACGCCTGGAATTTTTCCTGCATTCATGGCATCTATAGCTTGAATGCTATGCCATTCCCAGGGTGAACAAATAACAACTGCGTCTACATCTTCCCGTTTTAAAAGGTTTTTATAATCCAATGGACCATTTTTATAAATGGCTGGTTCTGGCCGATTGTATTTTACTATTTCAGCTACTGCATCTTTAATGCTTCTTTCCTGCGGGTCTGCAATGGCGGTAATTTGAACATCCGGTCGTTGACAGAAATTTCCGATATGTTCCTGACTACGAAAGCCAGCCCCGATGATACCAATTCGAACTACTTCTTTTTTAGTAGTTGAAAATGCTTGAATCGAATCTTGAAAACCAAGGGCTGCACCCGTTAGTACAGAGGTTTTTAAAAAATTACGACGATTTACTAGATGTGACATATAAATCCTTGTGTTAAATAAATTAATATAAAACGTTATTCTTAAAATAAAATTAATGAAAATCAGCTGTAGAATGCTTTATTCTTGATAAATAAAATAATACTACAATACTGATAATGGCTGTTGATAGAAAACTGGTCATAGAACCGAATTGGTACCATAATATTCCACAAATACTACTGGCAAATAAAGCTGCAATGCTTTGCATTCCAGTAAAGGTGCCAATGGCAGAAGCAGTTTCAGTAGTAGGCACCATATTTGATATCCATGCCTTTCCTATTCCGTCGGTAGCAGCTGCATATATTCCATAAAGTGTCAATAAGCAAATAAAAGCAATGATATTATTGAAAAAGGCAAATCCTATATATACAAATACAAAAAGTAAAAGACCTATAAAGAATATTTTTTTCAAGCCTATTCGGTCTGCTATTAAGCCAATAGGATAAGCCAGGACTGCAAAAATTAGGTTATAAAAAATGTAGAGGGCAATTACACTCGTATCGGTTAAGCCACTTTCTTTCATTTTTAATAATAAAAAGACATCACTACTATTGAACAGGGCAAACAGGATTAATCCAAAAATTAATTTTTTGTATGGTTGATTAGCTTTTTTCCAATAAGAGAAAAAGCCCCAGAATTGAATTTTTTCATTTGAATTTTGACGTGGAGGACCAGGCTTTTTTTCCTTTATCAACCAACTCAAAAAAATGGCTGCTACTCCTGGAAGAAATGCAATTAGGAATAAATTCCGATAATCATAAGGTCTATAATAGAGATAAATCAATGCAATTAATGGCCCCAATACAGCGCCGAATGTATCCATGCTTCTGTGAAAGCCAAATACCCTGCCTTTTGTTTCTTTATTGCATTCATCACTTAAAAGTGCATCTCTTGCACCGCTCCTAATGCCTTTGCCAAAGCGATCAAAGGTTCTGGCCATGAAAATCCATATGGGATTAAAGAAAAAGGCCATCATGGGCTTACTTATGGCACTTAAACTATAGCCTACTTGAACAAAGGGGAGGCGCCTACCCAATTGGTCACTTTTTTTGCCAAAATAGGGTTTGCTGAGCCCAGCAATAGCTTCAGCAAGTCCTTCTAAAATACCAATGAAAACTACACTAAAACCAATGTGTTGGAGGAAAACGGGCATTATGGGGTATAGCATTTCGCTGGCCATATCTGTAAACAAGCTTACAAGCGACAGTATCCAGATAGTCCTGGTAATTATCTTTTGTGGAGAATTTGTGGGTGCAGGCAATGGCAATGCTTTTACCGAATGTAGGAATTAGTTGGTAAATTGCAGCAGCGTTTTTTGCATCAAGCCAAAAGCTTAATGAACTTGACAAATTATTAGTTCATTATTGAAGTAAAACCAGCCCATTTAATATCAAATTGCTATTATGGGTATGATGACATCGATTGCTGAAATTACCTGATTATGTTGGAAATATTTAATGCCGAAAATAATTTGGTAGTAAAAGTTTAAAATTTATGAGAAAAGCAAAAAAAGAATCTAGTCATTCAGCACATACCACACTGCTAAAAGGAACATTAGATATATCAAAAAGTGGGATGGGCTTTGTAATTGTAGAGGGAAATGATAAAGATGTAATGGTTAAACCCAATGATTTTGGAAGGGCTTTCCATGGCGATACAGTAAGGGTAGAAGTGGACAAGCATCGTACTGCTGGTAGAATTCAGGGAAAAGTGGCGGAAGTGGTAGAACGAAAACAGAAAGACTTTTTGGGAGTATTGAATGCTAATAAAAATATTGCATTTTTCGTAGCCGATACAGATAAGCCGGTTCCTGATTTTTTTATTCCCCCTGAAAAATTAAATGGGGCTACTGATAAAGACAGGGTATTGGTGCGATTTGTAAAATGGAACAAAAACGATAAAAAACCTGAAGGCGAAGTAGTAAGTGTAATAAAGGGCGAAAACCTGAATGATTTTGCCATGAAGGAAATTATTCTAGATGCTGGCTTCCCTTTAAATTTTGAGGAAGCAGTGTTGAAAGAAGCAGAAGGACTCTCTGAAAAAATCACACGCGAAGAATTAAAGAAGAGAAAAGATTACCGGGATATACTCACCTTTACCATTGACCCTGTTGACGCCAAGGATTTTGACGATGCTATTTCCATTCGTAACCTCGACAATGGTTATTATGAAATTGGAGTTCATATTGCTGATGTAAGTCATTTTGTTAAGCCTGGTTCAATACTTGATAAGGCTGCTTATGAAAGAGCTACCAGTGTTTATTTGCCAGATAGGGTTAACCCCATGTTGCCAGAAAAAATCAGCAATGAGCTTTGTTCCCTCCGTCCACATGAGGATAAATATACTTTTAGCTGTATCTATCAAATAACAAATAGAGGAGAAATAAAAAACAAATGGATTGGCAGAACCATTATTCATAGCAATCATCGTTTTTCTTATGATGAAGTGCAAGAGATTATTGAAAATAAGGATGGGCTGCATGCCAATGCCATCTTATTATTGAATGAGCTGGCCATGCAATTTAGGCGCGAACGATTCAGGAATGGTGCAATTAATTTTTCCTCACAGGAAGTAAGGTTTCAGTTAGATGAAGATGCTAAACCCATCGCTGTAGTAGTAAAAGAAAGCAAGGAAGCTCATAAATTAATTGAAGAATTTATGTTACTGGCTAATAGAACGGTAGCAGAATATGTTTCTAAAATTAAAATCAATAAAGAGCCCATCCCATTCCCTTACCGTATTCACGATACACCGGATGATGAAAAATTGAAACCATTTGCTGCATTTGCTAGAAAATTCGGATATGTATTTGATATCAAAGATGAGGCTGCAGTAGTTAATTCATTCAATAAGTTATTAATGGATGTGCAAGGCAAGCCCGAACAGCATGTATTAGAACAATTGGGTATTCGAACCATGGCAAAAGCGGTATATACGATGGAGAATATTGGACATTATGGTTTGGGTTTTGAGCATTATTGTCATTTTACCTCGCCCATTCGTCGATATCCCGATGTATTGGTACATCGTATTTTACAAGAGTGTTTGGATAAGAATATTATCATTGATAAAAAAATGGATGAAAAATGCCGTCATTGCAGTGACAAAGAACGTAAGGCAATGGAGGCGGAAAGAGCTGGTAATAAGTACAAGCAGGTTGAATTTTTGCAATCTTATTTGGGAGAGGAATTTGATGGTATCATAAGTGGAGTGGCTTCATTTGGTTTCTTCGTTGAAACTGTTAAACATAAATGCGAAGGCTTGGTTACAGTTAGAGACCTAAGCGAATATGATGATTTTAAATTGGATGAAGCTGATTATGCGCTTGTTGGATTGCGTACTAAAAAGAAATTCAGAATGGGAGATGCAGTAAAAATAAAAGTGGTCGCTGCTAATTTGGGCAAGCGTCAACTAGATTATGAATGGGTAAATTCAACTTCTGTTAGCAGTAATAAATCTTTGCCTATAAAAGGGAAAGCCAAATCAAAAGGCAAAAGATAATTTTGAATTAGTACTTGTAAACACACAAACATAATTTGAGTATGTTTTCATTTTCAGAACTCTCTAAACAGTTTGAAGAAAAATTTTCTCAAAGGCATTTTCCGGCAGCGCCTGCCACACTGTATAATGCAGCTGAATATATACTTGAAATTGGGGGCAAAAGAATTCGACCAGTATCAGTGTTGATGGGGAATGAATTATTTGATGAAATTAATCCGGATGCTTGGCAGGTGGCTACTGCCATTGAACTGTTTCATAATTTCAGCTTAATTCATGATGATATTATGGACCAAGCTCCGCTAAGAAGAGGCCTGCCCACTGTACATACCAAATATGGTGCATCTACGGCATTGTTGGCAGGGGACGTTATGTTTGCTCAAGCTTATGATTATCTAACACGAATCAATCCAGCGTATATTCAAAAAATAATTAAGCTTTTCAATACAACCTCTAAGCAGGTTTGTGAAGGCCAACAATTGGATATGGATTTTGAGCAAATGAAGCAGGTTCAGTTCTCGGCTTATGAATCTATGATTATATTAAAGACTTCGGTGTTATTAGCTGCGAGTTTACAATTGGGTGCTATACTAGGTGGTGCCGGCGATAGAAACCAGCATCATATTTATGAATTTGGCAAAAACCTTGGCATCGCATTTCAACTACAAGATGATTATCTAGATGCATTTGGTGATCCTACTAAATTTGGAAAACAAGTAGGTGGTGATATTTTGGCCAATAAGAAAACCTTTTTACTTATACACACACTGGAAGTTGCGAATACCATTCAAAAAGAGCAAATACAAGTTCTTTTAAATTCTAATGATGCGGATAAAGTAAGTAGAATGCTTCAGTTATACCAAGATTGCAAAGTGGATGAATGGGTCAAGCAATTAAAAGAAAAATACTATCAAACAGCCTTAAACCATCTGGAGGATATTGCTGTGTTGTCTGATAGAAAAAAGCCCTTATTGGAATTAGCTCAGTTCTTATTGGTAAGGGATTATTAAAATATTTTATAGCATTTAAATAGAACCTACTCGTAATTGTCTTCATTTCTTTTTGCTTAGGATTATTTTCCTTATTTTACTTGACAAAACCAAGACTAACATGGCCAATTCTTTATTTCGTACAAAGAAAATCTCGTCTATTTTATCGGAAGGCAGTGATGACTCACATGGTGCTGGGGGATTAAAAAGAGTTTTGAATGTACGCGATTTAACATTTTTTGGCATCGCTGCCATTCTTGGTGCAGGGAGCTTTAGTAGTTTAGGAACAGCTGTTTTTCATGGGGGCCCTGGCGTAGTACTATTATTTGTTATCACAGCCATTGCTTGTGCTTTTACAGCATTTTGTTATAGTGAATTTGCTAGTCGTATACCCGTAGCTGGTAGTGCCTATACATATGCCTATGCCAGTTTCGGTGAATTATTTGCCTGGGTAATAGGTTGGGCTTTGATTATGGAGTATTCCATTGGCAATATTTATGTTGCCTTCAGTTGGAGCGATTATTTTACCTCTTTTATGGATCGATGCAGTATTCATATTCCCCATTGGTTGAGTACAAGTTACGTGGAAGCAAAAAATGCCGTGGCTTCTCATGGTAATCCCGAAGATATCGATGCTTGGAACAACGCTCCGCTTTTAGGTAGTATGCGTATCATCCTTGATTTACCTGCTTTATTGATCAATTTTTTGATTACCTATCTGGTATATAGAGGCGTTAAAGAAAGTCGCAATTTCAGCAATGCAATGGTAATGATAAAATTGGGTGTGGTAGCTTTAATTATCATTATCGGGGGCTATCTGGTATTCTCTATGGGCACTACACATAATTGGATGCCACCTGATGACAGTGGAGTGAAAAATTTTATGCCCAACGGATTTGGAGGAGTAATGGCTGCTGTGAGTAGCGTTTTCTTTGCCTATATAGGATTTGATGCAGTAAGTGTGTTGGCGGAAGAGAGTAAAAATCCACAACGAGATCTTCCTAGAGGAATGGTTTTATCTCTGGTGATTTGTACAGTCATTTATATTCTTTTGACTTTAGTTTTGACAGGGGCTGTTAATTACAGGAATTTTGATGGTGTAGGAGATCCGCTGGCCTTTATTTTTGAGCCACAAAATTTAAACGTTCCCTGGATGCAGCTGTCTGTCGCAATTTGTGCAGTAGTAGCCATGACAAGTGTGTTATTGGTATTTCAAATGGGCCAGCCACGTATATGGATGAGTATGAGCAGGGATGGATTGCTTCCTCCAGTTTTTCAAAAAATACATCCCAAATACAAAACACCTTCCTTCGCAACAATTATAACTGGATTGGTAGTAGGGGTTCCCATTTTATTCACGGATAAAACATTTGTACTGGATTTTACCAGTATTGCTACGCTATTTGCTTTTGTATTGGTATGCGGAGGTGTTTTATTAATTCCAAGAAGAGAGAAGGAGCAGGGGCGATTTCATATTCCCTTCATCAATGGTCAATTTGTTTTCCCATTGATTGTAATTGGTTCTATGCTGATGGCCTATAGTTTGTCAAAAAACTATTTTACTAATATGTTTAATTTTGATTTCAGCAGTAATAAGGATTATACAGAAGGAAAAATTAGTTTTATGGATGCGGCTACCCCTAATATTTCATTGATTGTTTTTTGGTTTTCTGCACTTGCTTTGTCGGGTATAACATTTGTAAAGAAATATTCGCTGATACCTTTGATGGGCTTGATAACCTGTATGTATTTATTAACAGGCATGACTAAAAGCAATTGGGCATGGTTCTTAGGCTGGTTGGCAATAGGTTTAATCTTATACTTCCTGTATGGGTACAAAAATAGCAAGCTTGCAAAAGCAGCTGAATCGGAGATGGCAAATCCTACATCTCATACGGGCCCAGATTTCCTTAAAGAATGAGAGCCTTAATAGCAAACTTTAATATTTAATATTCAATACGAAAGCATTAAGCTTTCGTATTTTTGTATTTGGAGAAATAGCATCTATTATGGCTATTCAAATATCCATTATATTATATGAAGTATGAAATTGGCGATAAGATAATCGTGTTGCTTACAAATGAAGAAGGCAAGGTCATTGATATTATGAATGAGAAAATGGTGATGATTGAAGT
>CAIOIZ010000112.1 GCA_903858475.1 uncultured Bacteroidota bacterium | reverse complement strand
TGGTATAGCCATCATATTTGGATTTCATCCGCAATATAAAGTAGGTATATTATTTGGAATCATCTCTGCTATGGGCAGTGCACTCTTTCCTATATTTAATAAAGAGTTTGTGAAAAAATTTGAACCGCAGATGGTTACTTTTTATGAATTGGGAGGAGGCTTAATCACTTTAACATTTTTAGTGCCATTGTATTTGCTACAATTTCCTGCAGCTTATTATCTTCCTACAACAACAGATTGGATTTGGTTATTGGTATTGGCTTGGTTTTGTACTGTACTTGGTTTTCATTTACAGCTGAGTGCTTTGAGAAAAATATCGGCTTTTACAGCTAACCTCACCTATAATTTAGAACCTGTTTATGGCATTGTATTGGCCTTTGTTTTTTTTAACGAAGGAGCAGTTTTAAACAAACATTTTTATTTGGGGTTAGCATTAATAATGCTTGCCATAATACTGCATATGATGCGTGTAAGAAATCAAAGCATCAAGAATAAATAATTTCTTTTTCAAGTTGGGCAAATTTGCGAAACATGGCTGCTACGCCACAGTATTTTTCTTGCGAAAAATTGACTGCTTTTTCCACCTTGGGTTGATCTTCAGGCGCTACTTTAATTCGGTAAATCATTTTTACCGTATGATAAACAGCTGCTTCTTCATCTGTTAAATCGCCTTGTACATCGATGCTGAAATCAGCAAATTGAACGCGCATTTTATTTAAAATACCAACCACATCAATACCGCTACATCCACTTAAAGCTAAAAGCATCAAGGCCTTTGGTCTTGGGCCTAAATTGGTTTCGGCTGTGTCGGTAGTAATGGGATGGCCATTGAGTGTAGTGGTAAATGCCATTCCGGTTGAATACTGGGATTGAATAAGGTGACTGTTCATTTTGTTATTTTTTATAAATGTGTAGGACTTATAATGGTTGTAATTGAAAAATTAAAGTTGCATAGCCGGCATTCTCCACATGTTCTATTCTAATGGCGTGTTTTCCTTCCAATTCAATAATGGCTTCGTGGTGGGCATCTTCATCAAAAATATATTTGCCAGCGTCCCAGTAATCAATAATTCGTTTACCATCTACATAAACCCTTACTAGGTCATCGGCAGTAAGCCCGATACGATAAGTGCCTTTTTTCAAGTCTACTATGGCATTGGCTACAGTGATAAAACTATCGGCGGGTAATTGTTTGCCAACAGCACCCCACCAGGTATAATTCAATGTATTGGTTTGAGTTGTTTTAAAAGGGCTGTCATTTTCAGTAATATTTTTTATGGCCTCTTCCATTTTATTGGGGTCTTTGTCGGTAGTCCATTTGTACCAGTTGACTTCCCAATGAATGGTAGGCGTATAATCGCGGAAGCCAAATTGAAAGCTAGTATTGGCAGGTTGAGGCACACCGAATTGATTGACAAAAGCCTTGCCGGTATAGGTTAATTGTAGTTGTAAGTCCTCCCCAGATTTTTCTACGATAAGTTCTTGCGGAAAATGTCCATTCCTGCAGGAGCTATTACCCATGTCCTTGCTATTGGTAATTGTCCATTCTCCTTCGGGTCCTAATACATCGAAGTAATATTTTTTATTGCTATCAATTTTTTTCAAAAACAAATAAGGGTATTTTAAATTATAAGGTCCCCATTCGGTCATTTTGATTTGATTTTTACCATAGGGGAAATTGCCCTTGGGAATAGATTTGTTTTTCCATTTTCCGATGATGGGAGGTAGGCTGCCAGTGGTATCGAACAATGTAACGGGGTCAAGTATTAATGCCTGTACCGAACTGTCTTTTTTGATAGGAAGTTGGGTATTGCTAAAGCCGTTTTTATATAAAGTTATATGCTCCGTCAGTGTGAGATCGATTCCATTTTTTTCGTTGTTGAATTTGTTTTCTCCAATGTCATAGTATTGACTACGAGTATCTATTTTTTGTGCATATACCCAATCGGAGGGTTGCAATTTTCTTGCCCATAATTTGATACCAGCTTCTCGGTTGCCGTCGAAATTATTGAAGCTAATATTGTTGTGTTGTCCATGTTCAATTGCAATGCCTATACGATTTTTGTGAAAGGTATTGCCATTGATGGATGTTTCCCAACTATAGCCACCCCAAATGCCATGGTCGCATTCGTTGATAATATTATTAATAATATGATTTTTGCTAAAGGTTAGTTCTACACCATTGGTAGGGGCGTAACTGAAATCGTTTTGGTAGATATAATTGTCGTTGCATCCTCCGGTGCCTTTGTCCATGGTAGTTTGACCGGCCCATAGAAAAAAGCCATCTCCGCTATGAGTGGCAGAATTGTATGCAAATACATTTTCATTACATTGTTCAAATACTAAGATGCCTCCACTGTCTTGTCCGCGATAATAAAAGCCATGGCTATAACCTCTTACATTGAAATCAAGTTGGTTGTGGAGGATATTGTTATTGCTGCTGCGATACATGCCAATACCGAGCCCGCTATTAAAGGAGAAATTATTGTCGGAGACAGTTCCTTTTTCGCATCTGACCATCAGGAGTCCGCATTGTCCATCGGTAATGGTATTTTTTGCAATGGTAAATTGTTTACAATCTTTTAAATATAGGCCTGCCCCATATCGAAGCCATTCGTCTTGTTCATTGTGGTGATAACTCATCCAGTCGCTGACATCTTCATTCAGCCAATTGCTTTGTAAATGTTGTTTATAATTATAACTAAAGTTTGAGTTTATGATGCGTAGGTTTTTGCAGTTTTTTGCCATCACGGCTATTTTATAACCATTGATGTGGGCATTTTTTAGTGTGATATTATTGCCCTCGATAAGGATGGCTAGCCCATAAAACTGATTCGGTAATTGTTTGTCATTGCTGCCGTGTAAATTGGCCAGGTTAAAATCTACTGTAATGCCATTGCCTCTAATTGTTAGCAGTGGTTTGTTCAGGCTATCATCGGCATTAAATAGGTAAAAAGCCCTTTTGATGACCATGGATTCTGTGATCACCATATTCCTTTTAATTTCCCTTTTGGGTGGGGTCGCCAAGAGATTTTGGGAAAAAAGCAGGGCGATGAAAAGAAAATATCTGGTCAAATTTTGGCTATTTTTCATGAAATTACCCCCAAATAGGCCAAATAAATGCTAGTAGTGGAAAAATATCTGATTTTCATTTTATAATTAGCAATTAAACCCTTACTTTTGCAGTCCAAAATTTTAGAACAATGGCCAGAGTATGTCAGGTTACAGGAAAGAAGCCCATTACCGGAAATAAGGTTTCTCATTCAAATATTAAAACCAAGCGTAGATTTTTACCAAATCTGCAAACCAAGCGGTATTTTCTAGCGGAAGAAGACAAATGGGTGACCATTAAAGTTTCTACTGAAGCTATTCGTACAATTAACAAAAATGGTTTGTACAGTGTGGTGAAGAAATTGCGTGCGGCCGGCGAAAAAATATAAAAAACTACCCAAACTTTGCTTGAAAAGTAAGGCAGGGTAAATATAAAAAACAAACAAATGGCAAAGAAAGGTAACAGGGTACAGGTTATTTTAGAGTGTACCGAACACAAGACCAGTGGTAAGCCCGGCACCAGCCGCTATATCACCACTAAGAACAAAAAGAACACACCAGAAAGAATGGAATTGAAAAAATTCAATCCAATTCTTAAGAAAGTAACTGTTCACAAAGAAATCAAGTAATAAGCGAAGGCATCGCAGAGATTTACTCTGTGTGCATCAACAGTATTCACATTATTAATTTACCATCATGGCAAAAGCAGCAAAAACGGCGATAAAAACAAAAGATCAGAAGGCAGCAGCAGACGCGAAAAACTGGACAAAAGTTATTCGTACTTTAAGAAGCCCTAAATCTGGTGCATATACTTTCAAAGAAGCAATCGTGCACAAGGATCGAATTAAGGATCATTTGGCTGGTTTGTAATAATCAGTATGAAGATATTTTTAAAAGCTTTCTGGTTTACCGGGAGGCTTTCTTGTTTATACTAGGTTGGGAATGGTTCATACATTAAACAATATGGAACGAGTTCATTAATTTACAGTATTGTCAATATATTTTATTTACAGCAACTATGGGCATCTTCGATAAATTATTCGGAAAAAAAGAGCAGAAGGAAAGTCTTGACCAGGGCTTGCAAAAAACTCGGGAAGGCTTCTTTAGTAAAATTAGTAAGGCCATTGCGGGAAAGAGTACGGTGGATACTGAGGTGCTAGATGATTTGGAAGAAGCGCTGGTTGGGGCAGATGTGGGTATTGAAACCACGGTGAAAATTATTGAACAAATTGAGAAAAGAGTAGCAAAGGATAAGTATCTGAATATTAGCGAATTGAATTTGATACTTAAAGAAGAAATTCAGCAGATTTTAATAGATGCACCAGCAGATACCAGCTATATCGATTATGCTTTACCAGCGGGTCATAAACCTCATATCATTTTGGTAGTAGGGGTCAACGGGGTAGGAAAAACAACCACTATTGGTAAGCTGGCTTACAATTTTGCAAAGGCTGGTAAGTCTGTTTTATTGGGTGCAGCAGATACTTTTCGTGCAGCGGCCGTAGATCAACTGACTATTTGGAGTGAGCGTACAGGAGTGCCCATTGTAAAAAAAGAAATGGGGAGCGACCCAGCGAGTGTGGCATTTGATACAGTACAAAGTGGACTGAGTAAAAATGTAGATGTAATTTTAATCGATACAGCAGGTAGGTTGCACAATAAATTACACCTGATGGATGAGTTGACAAAGATCAAACGAGTTATTCAAAAAGTAATTCCCGATGCGCCTCATGAAGTTATGCTGGTACTGGATGGAAGTACAGGCCAGAATGCCTTGGAGCAAGCGAGGCATTTTACAGCCGCTACAGATGTTACAGCCCTTACCATTACTAAGCTTGATGGCACTGCAAAGGGTGGTGTGGTATTGGCCATTGCGAGTCAGTTTAAAATACCGGTTAAGTTTATCGGGGTGGGTGAAAAAGCAGAGGATTTATTGGTCTTTGATAAAAAAGATTTTGTTGAAGGCATTTTCGGAACTTGATAGTCATCTATAGTATACAATCAAATAAGCCAGTTTTTTCCAAACTGGCTTATTTCTTTTTTACAATAACTATCTTTTATAAGTGTTACTGTACTTTCCTTAGTGGAGGTGTTTTTAGTTAGAGGTTAACAAGGCTATATATTGTTTTTCATATTAGCTATATAGTAAACGAAAATTGCTTTTTAGCATTGCTGGAAGGACTACTATAATTCAGTAGTATTTTTGCTACAATGTCATTTGTTGCTTTTTTTAAAGAGGGGTACTTTCTGAAATTGCCTATACTCAGCCTATGTAGGTTATACACAGCTTTTTAACAGGGTAAAAACTATCTCCGTTTACCCTATTTGTTTACCCTAACTTTAAAAAAAAATATAACTTAATGTATCAGCAGTTAAGGAAAAGTTTATTGTTTTTTTCTTTGCCTTTATTTTGGGCCGGTAGTTTGTTGGGACAAACGAAATCGCAACTAAAGTATGAAAATTCACAGGTATATGCAGGTATTGAGGTAGGCTCAAAGGGGGTAAAGATGAGTATTTTGGAAATTGGTAAGAATGCAAAAAAAACGGGAGCCTTCAATGTTTTAAAAGATACTGCTGTAAATACAGATTTCATTTCTTTCACCCCTACTTCTTTCGGAGCCACTGTTAAAGGGTTGAGTCAGCTTTATCAGGTAGCAGTCAATGAGTTTGCCATTCCTCCTTCCAGAATTTTTACCATGGTAAGTAGTGGAGTAAAGATGCAAGCAGAAAAGGATAACCGGGTAAGTTGGATTGGTCAATTGGCTGATTCATTTCGCTTGCGTATCGGTGATCCTCAGCGCACAGTAGATATTATTGATGTGATGGGAGAAGCAAAGTTATCGCACCTTGGTATTGTACCCGAAAGCAGGCGATACACTACTTTTTTGATTGATATAGGAAGTGGAAATACAAAGGGCGGATATTTTCCCAATGGCAATACCAATACACTGCGTTTATTCGAATTAACCTGGGGTACTAAAACTATCAACAATGCTACCGTGAAAAGATGCGAAGAAGATAACTCCATTACCAATTATAACAGGCAATTGACAAGGGTGTTGGCAGGTGATCCCAATAATGAAATTATATATGCCGTGAATGCCAGTGGGGCCTATGAAATGAGTGACTATATTGCCATCAGTGGGGGTATCGCTTGGTCGGTTGCCAATTATATATCCCCCGAATTAATTGAAAATTCTGTTGTGCCTGTTACTTATGCAGATGTCTTGGCATTTAGCGACAGAATTTTTAAGGAATATGAAACATTGAATGCCGATCAAATAATTGCTGATATCAAGGATCCTCTATTAGATAAAAAAATTATTCGGTCCGAACTAAAGAAAGTGAATCAGGTTTTTGACCAACGCGCGCTAATGGCAGGAACAGGACTATTATTAAAAATAATGCGCCAGTTTGAAGGCATCTATGAAAAAAAACAATTTTATCTAGTTAAAAATGGACAGGTAGGTTGGATATCGGCCTATGTAGATCAACAGATCAATAAATAAGCGAATGCAATTATGAGGGATTCCAAATCATTGATATTATTGTTGCTGGCTATTTTTTCGCTGGTTCTAACATTCGTTGTTTTTTATTATTTCTTTAATGAAACAGATAATGAAAAAATAAACTTTGCTCTACCTAAAGCAGGGTTGGCACCTAAAGATTCCCTTTCGGTAAAATATGCATCCCTACTAAATGATTTAAATGGGGTGCCTGCGGCTTCCTCTATTGAATCTGATTCTGCTAATGCAGCACTGTTTACACAATTAGGTGCATTGTATCAATTGAAAAATGAGATTACTGCTATTTTAAAAAATACCAATAGCAGCACGGCAGATTTAGAAATAGCCCGACAAAAAATTACCGAATTGCAACAAAGAGTGGAGCAACTGAATAATAGAAATGACAATATTGAACTGGAAAATAAACGCTTGAGTGCTTTGTTGTCAAAATTGGCCAGCAATTTTAATATACCAGAAAATATGGTTAGTGCTCCAATAGCTACTACAGTAACTGCGCCCGTTACCAAAGTTAATTCTGAACCAATTTTGAATAGTAATGCGGGGGTGTTAAGTGCGTATAATATTAATTTAAAAGCCCTCGATGCTGAAAATGGTGATGAAACCAATGCAGCTACTGAAACTGGAAAGCTAGTAGGGTCTTTTGTTGTAAAAAATAATCTCAGTCCCTTTAATAATACCGAAATGATGGTGGTATTGGTACAACCCAACGGCCGGGTATTGCAGCCTTCTCCTTGGGAGTCTGGCACTTTCTCTACAGCAGAGGGAAAAAAAATCTATTCCTGCAAAGTGAAATTTGATTACCGTAAAGGGGAGACAAAGCAATGTAACTTCAATATTAATGCAGATCAATACCAGAAGGGCAATTATATGCTGCAATTATATCATAATGGGATATTGGTTGGCAGACTCGTGAAGAACCTTGGATAACTTTTACCAATACAGCATACAATTTTTAAACTATAATGGTCATTTTCTGTTTTACCTTTGCACAATCAATTTAATGAAATGGCCTATTCCTCACTGGAACAATGTTTGCTGGACCTCGAAAAAAATGGCGAATTGGTTCGCGTTACTGAAACAGTAGACCCTTATCTGGAAATGGCTTCGATACATATGCGGGTACATGCCGCTGGGGGCCCCGCCTTGTTGTTTGAAAAAGTGAAGGGTAGTCCTTATCGTGCCGCCTCCAATATATTTGGTACGATTGAAAGAAGTAAGTTTATATTTAAAGATACCCTTTCTACTGTGCAAGATTTGATTGCATTGAAATCAGATCCATTAAAAGCCTTTAAACATCCATTCAAACATCTTAGTACTGGATTAGCAGCCATCAAGGCGCTGCCCAAAAAGAATCCATGGCAGCAGCCGGTTTTATTCGAAGAGATTGCTATTTCGGCTTTGCCTTTAATTACCCATTGGCCCAAAGATGGGGGTGCTTTTGTAACCTTGCCACAAGTGTATACAGAGGATCCCGATCAGCCGGGAATTCGTAATGCTAACTTGGGCATGTATAGAATTCAACTGAGTGGAAATGATTATATCTTGAATAAAGAAATTGGGTTGCATTATCAATTGCATCGGGGCATAGGGGTACATCAAACAAAGGCTAACGCTAAGGGACAACCGCTTAAGGTGTCTGTTTTTGTAGGCGGTCCTCCTGCTCATTCAGTAGCTGCGGTGATGCCATTACCGGAGGGCATGAGTGAATTGAGTTTTGCGGGTGTATTGGGTGGTCGTCGCTTTCGCTATACTTACGTGGATGGATATGCAATAAGTACCGATGCTGATTTTGTAATTACTGGTGAAGTATATCCATTTGAAAATAAATTAGAAGGGCCTTTTGGCGATCATTTAGGATATTATAGTTTGCAACATCCCTTCCCATTGTTGAAAGTGCACAAAGTATACGCCCGAAAAAATGCCATCTGGCCTTTTACAGTGGTGGGGCGACCTCCGCAAGAAGATACCAGTTTTGGTAAATTGATACATGCAATTACGGGCCATGCTATACAACAAGAAATTCCTGGATTGAAGGAAGTGCATGCAGTGGATGCCGCTGGCGTACATCCATTATTGTTAGCTATTGGCAGTGAGCGTTATACACCCTATGCACCTACTAAACAGCCTGCAGAAATACTCACTATTGCCAATCGGATTTTCGGCACAGGGCAATTAAGTCTCGCCAAATTTTTATGGATTACTGCAGATGAAGAAAATAAATTGAGCACGAATGATATCGCTGATTACTTACAATTTGTGTTGAGTCGCATTGATTTGAAAAGGGATATTCATTTTTACACTCATACTACCATCGATACATTGGATTATTCAGGTAATGGATTAAACAGTGGCAGTAAAGTTATTTTTGCAGCTTATGGCTCAGTTTGTAGAAGACTGTTGAACGAAGTACCCAATTGTTTACATAACCTAACCGGGTTTTCTAATGCCAGCATGGTGATGCCAGGTATATTGGCCTTGCAAACTAATTCTTTCAGTAATTATGAAAATGCAGCCTTGGAAATGGAGGCATTGAATCAGCAGTGCATTGGCCAACTAAAGGAGTTGGATGGTATTCCATTAATCATTGTAGGAGATGACGCCACATTCATGGCTGCTCATCTTAATAATTTCTTGTGGGCAGGTTTTACCCGCTGTAATCCATCTCATGATATGTATGGGGTGGGTGCCTTTACCAATTTTAAACACTGGGGTTGTAGTGGCCCTTTGATTATCGATGCCAGAATAAAACCTCATCATGCTCCTGTATTGGAATTTGACCCAATGGTGGAAGCTCGTGTGGACAAACTATTTGAAAAGGGTGGGTCCTTGTATAAAACAACTTAAATAGGGCTGTCTTCATCTAAACTAAGGTAATTGGATTGTCTTACAATTTCTTAATTACTAGCTTCTCTTCATATTCGGCCAATACTTGGTTAAAAAAAATATTGGCTTTGGTAAATTTGTTGACGGGTATTTTGTATTCGGTCAACTCCAATCGGGCAATACTCGTTATCTGATGCTTCCTTTCATCATAAAAATAATTGCTGCTAAAACTTCCATATTCGAAACTGTATTTTTTGGGACTGGGCAAGGATTCAATACTATAATCATCGGCTATTTTATAAATCGTAGTATCGATTTTGATAAATGGATGCTGAAAGTAAAAATCCTGTGTTCTTCCTTCTGCAGTAGGAAGGGGCATTGACCAAATTTTATAGATGCGTGGGTGTAAGAATATTTTATTCCCTGCAGTGAATGCTGGAATTTTTTCTAATTGCATTTCAATATGAGTGGAATGCTGCCAATCGGTTTTGTTTTGTGTAATGTCAAATTGATCAGGTTGTATAAATCCAAGGTATTGTACCAGAAATAATTTTTGGTCATCTTTTTTTTCATTTGAGATATAGTGCATCATATCTTGCTTGTATTCCCCATTGCATTGAATTTGTACAGCAGCTTTGCCTGCACCATCTTCCTCTAGGTTTATAGAGGAATAACAATTGAAACTATTGTCAGACGACTTGCTTTTGGGAGTAGGTACTAGTTTGCCACCCTCTTCTGTAATCAATAAAGCATTCCTGTTTTCTGTAAAATTACCCAATACGCCAAAGTCATTGGTATTACTGGTGCATTCTAGCCAAATGGAATCATTATTCAACGGTACACATACAATTACATGGTTAAAATTATTATTGGGAAAAGCAGGGTCAACGGGTTCTTTATTGTATTCGGCATTGATCAATGCTTGATAACTTTTAATGCCTACTGCTGCCAAACAGGCTTGGGTATAATTGCTCAAGGCTTTACAGTCGCCATATTTATTTTCATCTACAAAACTAGCGGCAAATGGTTTGTAACCGCCAATGCCAAGCTGAATGCTTACATATCTGTAATTCTTTTGAAGGTATTGGTAAATGATTTTTACTTTTTCCCTTTCATTGGTGGCCCTTTTCACCATTTCAATTAACTGCGTTTGCCTTAAAGGAGATAAGTCATTTGCTTTTTTGGATAGGTCGCCATACCATTTACCAAAACTTTGCCAAGAACTCATGTCTCCTTCATATCCTTCCAATTCAAATTTACTAGGTGCGAGAATGATTTTTGGATAACGACTTTCTCTGCTAATGCTGCCTTCTTCATATTTCAAGGCAGGTAACAAATTAAAATCCCATTGGTATAATTTATTTTTTCCATCCTGACTAATTATGGGCGCTACTAGGTTATTTCTTAGTTTATAACGGAGATCAATGTCCGACGCTATGCTAACAGTAAATTTAGCATGCTCAGTGGATTGCCCTGGTATTTGTATTTCATAGTCTGGGTAATGGCAGAGGCCATTGATTTTTAAAAGATAATCTATTTGAATACTGATAGGGTAGGCGGTAGGGTTAATTTTCAAATAATGAACCTTTCCATCAGGCACCAATCCTTCGCCCGACAATTGGTGGACCATTTCTTTTTTACCATAGCTGTTGAGTAAGCTGCCAGTAGCATTAAATACTTTGATAGCAACATCTTCCAATGAAATATATTGATCAGTGAATTCCATGAAAACCAATTCGTCGGCTGCGGCTTCATCCAATACAGTAACCAATCGATGTACTTTGTAATTGATCCTCGAGGGTGATTTGATTTCCAGTGAAATTGTTTCTTCCCGCTTAATGGCATGCGCATTTATTTTTAATGCTTCGGGTATTGGTTTTAACAAACAGTCGGGAGTTTGGGCATTTCCGTTGAAGTAAAAACAAATTAATATCAGTATTGCACACAGGGTTTTCATTAGGGAGTTGTTTTCTTTTTCAAAACAATTTGTTCATTCAAGGCAGCGAATAATTTTTTATAAAATTCTTTAAAGTCGGGGTATTCAGCAGCGGTATAAAAATTTCTTTTATACTCTAGGGTTACACGAATATTCAACAAATTATCTTCTACCTGCATGGTTCTATTAAATTCAATGCTATTATCTGGAAAGAGCAGTGTAATATTTTTCGGAAGGGCTTCAAAAGTATAGCCTTCTGGGATGGCGAAATTACCAAAGATGGTATAGTCTTGCGTATAGCCAAAATCAACATCAGTGGTGCGCGTATCTTCAATGAATGGATTTTGATCTAATCCTGTAAAGAGGTTATAATTGAAATAAATATAATTACCACTGCTGTTAAGTTGTTGATTAAGGTTAACAATTTGTTCTAGTGGCAGTGAGTCAATCGTTGCATTTTTTACGGTAAGCTCTTCTATAGTTGTATTGGAGCTGGGTGCGGTAAAATATTCCTTTTTGAATGCTTCAGCATCTTTTCTCCAAAGCGTGCTTCTGTTTGTTTTTGCATAGTCGCTGTGATTGATGATTGCATTGATCTTCATGTTTCCATTCATATTCATTTCTCCATGCAAAGCTGCCATTACTTTGTATTTGTGATTGTCGATAAGGTCTATCCATTTGCCTCTTTCATCGGTTACAATGAGTCCAGAGGTATTGGTTACCTTTTCAGGGATGATTTTATAATTGGCAAATTTTTCGGTGGCGTCTAATATGAAAAATTTATTTCCTATTGGTACATGACACATGACGGTATTGAACTGAGCAATAAATGGGTAGAGGTCATTAACCAGTCCATGATCCCTGGTACTTAGCAAGATGGGGTTGGCTTTCAAGCCAGCTTTTCGAAGCAGGTAGGTTAATAGTAAATTAATGTCTCCACTGCTTCCTTCTTTTTTCCCCCATGTTTTAGTGAGGCCAGTAAAAGCATAAATTTCATCTTCCTCATTCCACTTTAGTTCATCCCTTACGAAGTTAAATAGGTATTTTAATTTTGCTTCCTCAGATTGGATAGATTTGACGGTATTCAATACCTCTGTAAAATCTTCGGTTTCTTTGGCCAATTGTAATCCGAAGTCTTCATCCTTATTGAGGTTGGTAACTACATCGGCCCAGGTACTGCTATAATCCTTGGCATTTCCATTGCCAAAATCGATTTTTGACAACTGAAATTCCAGTCTTTGCTGATAATCTTTAATGGTGCCCATATAGGGTTCATCATTAATGCCGGGCACATTTTTCATGATGTAATTTTTCTTGATGGTATTAACGGTGATTAATCCATCGCCAGTTGCAATCATGTCATCAAATGTCTCTTGTTTTATTTCGGGAGCTTGTGCTACTACAGGGTGTACACTAAATTGAAATACCAACGGCACTTTCAATTGGTATTCGCTGTGCTGTGTAGGTATCCTATCTTGAAAGTACCAGTCGTTGATGAGCCAGAACATTTCTCTTTCCATCCTGTATTTATATTCTATTACACTACCCACCTTGGCTTCTGGAAAAGTGATGATGAGTTCGCTATATCGCTTGTTAATTTTTTTGGTGTAGATAGAGCTTTTTCCCACTTCAGTGACTTTTACTTTTCCGCTTTCATCTAAGTTAAAAGTATACGCTTCCGTTTTTGTTACTTTCTGGTCATTATTATAACTATAATAGGGTATGGTAACATTGGCATAAGAAAGGCCTTTATCTTTGAGAATCTTTATTCGAACTCTTTTTTCATATACTTGTTTGAATAGAGAAATTCCTTCGGTACCTCGTTCGTAATAAACATTGCCCCAGTCGATGATTTTGTAGGCAATGGCACCCTTTTCAAAGGAGCAATCAGTAACTTGCAAATCGCTGATGTCTATTTTGCCAGGATTGGGAAGTTTTGTTTGAGCGGATATGGCAAATATGCCAAAGCCGAAAAGGCTGGTTAAAATATAGTGTTTCATCAGGAAATATATTTTAACTAAATTAAATATTTTTTATTAGTTCAAAGCATTTTCTTTTTTTATTTTATAATTTATATATATGAATACTTGGTTCCGTTTGATAACAGCCCTGTTGATATTTAGTGGTTGTAAAGCACAGCCTGCTGCACTTGTATTGCCTACTAATAAAGATGACAATACACTTTTGTGGGAAGTGAGTGGTGCGGGTTTAGAAAGGCCAAGCTATTTGTTTGGTACATTCCACTTGATGTGTAAGTCGGATATACATTTTAGTCCAGCCTTGCGTACTGCTCTGCAAGCAGCCAAGCTAGTATATATGGAAATGGACATGGATGATCCGAGTGTATTATTAGGTGGCATGTTGTTGATGAATATGAAAGACGGGAAGGAGTTGAAGGATTTTTATACCGCTGAGGAATATAAAAAAGTGGAAATATTTTTTCGCGATACAATTGGTACTCCATTACAACTTTTCAAAAGGATGAAACCAATGATGTTGGAATCGATGCTATATCCCAAGATGATGCCTTGCAAAACCATGAGCGGTGTAGAAGAAGAATTGATGAAGATGGCAAAGATTGATAAAAAAGAAATAAAGGGATTGGAAACCATCGAGTTTCAATCTTCCGTATTTGATAGTATTCCCTATGCTGAACAGGCCAAAGATTTATTAAAAACCATCGATAGCATGGCTGCTTATCGGCAGTATTTTGATACCATGTTAACAGTGTATAAATCGCAGCAGATTGATGAAATTGAAAAAATGTTTAACAAGAGTGAATTTGGAATGGAAGACAATAAAGACTTGCTATTGGATAAGCGGAATAAAAACTGGGTAATACAATTAAAAAAAATCATGCAGGAACAGACGGTTTTTGTGGCGGTGGGAGCAGGGCATTTACCAGGTTCAATGGGACTGATTCAATTATTGAGAAAAGAGGGATATACCCTGAAGCCCTTGTTGAATAAATGAGGGATAGCTATAGGTAATAATTTTCAATAGCATACATCTTCTTTATTTCATTGCTAAAATTCTTTTTGCCTGTGCTTTAAAGCCGGCTGAGCCTAAATCATATTGGTCTTCCACTATTAATTTTAATTCTGGCAATATATCGGGATACGACATCGCCATTTTCATTAATATTTTCATCGCCCAGGATTTTACGGCAATCTCTTCCAGCGGATTTTCCAATTGCTGAAAGCAAAAATCCATGACACTGCCTTCTAGTTTTTTGGGAAAGGGAATTTCGGCTAAGATCTTTATCATATTGCGTTTCACTCCTCTGGGAAGTTTTTCCTTCATTGCTTGCTTGAGGACTGTTTTCCAGTGTTCTTTCATCAACAGAGGGTTGGCAATAGCTGCATTGCAGAGCGGCCAAGAGGCACGCTGCGAAAGGATTGGTTTGCCTTTTATTACTAATTCAAGCAGTTGATTAAAGTGATTTTGATTTTTGCCGACCCAACGAACAATGACTTCACATTGTGCTTTGCTGTGTTCTGCTAGTACGATATCTAATAATACCATGTGATTAGTATTGTTTCAACAAATTTCACGAATTTTAGGGTAATGCAAAAAGTTTTAGAAGAATATGGATTTGAATCGGGTGATTGTATTATAAGTCCCCTTGGCAATGGGCTTATTAATAGCACCTGGCTGGTTGAGCGAGGAACAGCAGCCTATGTTTTGCAAAAAATTAATCAGCAAATTTTCAAGCAACCTGAATTGATTGCACAAAATATTCGATTGATACAAGATTTTTTGGCAAAAGAATTTCCAGCTTATTTATTTGTGGGCGCAATTCCTACCGCGACTGGAAAAGATATGGTAAAAATAGCGGATGGATATTTTCGATTATTTCCTTTTGTTAATGGTAGTCATACGGTAGATGTGTTGGAGCAGCCTGCACAGGCTTATGAAGCTGCCCGTCAGTTTGGAGCATTTACAAAAAGGCTTCAGGGCATGGATATTCGAAAATTACAAGTAACGCTGCCCGACTTCCATAACCTGGCATTAAGGTATTCTCAATTTGAAAGCAGTTTAATAAATGGAAATAAAGAAAGGATAAAGGATGGTAAACAATTGATTGAAAAATTACAGTCCTATCATTCTATTGTTGAGGTATTCGAAAAAATTAAAAATTCATTGGTAATGCGATGTACTCATCATGATACCAAGATCAGCAATGTATTATTCGATGGTGCAGATAAAGGGCTTTGTGTAATTGATTTGGATACCGTGATGCCGGGTTATTTCATCAGTGATGTAGGAGACATGATGCGTACCTATTTATGTCCGGTAAGTGAGGAGGAGCAAGATTTTGATAAGATTAATATTCGCCCTGCTTTTTACGAGTCAATTAAAGCTGGCTATTTAAGTGAAATGAATTCCATTTTGACTGACACAGAATTAAATTCGTTTCATTATGCTGGGCAATACATGATTTATATGCAGGCACTACGTTTTTTAACTGATCACCTCAATGAGGACATTTATTATGGAGCGAAATATCCTGGACATAATTTAGTACGCGCGGGCAATCAGGCATGCCTACTCGAAAAATTAATAGCTTTTAATCCTACTGCAAATTGATAGGGGTTGCCCACTGTTTGCTTACAAGCAAATTGCTGTACCAATAAGGGCGCCATCGATTGTGCAAACCCTATTTCTTCGGCTTCAGCTATTTTATTCCAATGTTTTTTTTCCGCTGATCGGTGAAGCTTCCATCGCATGTAAGTCAAATACTATAATTTCATTACTGCCTTTTTTTAGCCAGTTCGCTGGGCAGTACAAACGCTGTTGTGGTCCGATATTCCAATGCCTGCCCAACAGGTGTCCATTTACATACAGCATTCCCTTATTGTATTGACTAAGATCAAAGAATGTATCGCCGGTTTTATTTAATTCAAAATTGCCTTTATAAAATATTCCTTGTCGCCCATCAATGCCCCTGTTTGCTTTTAAGGCTTTTTGTACAAATACTGCATCCATGGGTAGTAAATAAGTTTGCCAATTCATTAGGGTCATACCATTGAGCGTAACCCTATCTGTTATACCTTTTCGGTCTATCATAAATTGGGCGAAATTAATATGCCCCATTCCCTCTACCAATATTTCCAACAATGGATTTTCTACATTTGTTTTTGGAAGATCAACCGACCAATTGCCTCCATCTCTGTAGATGGTGTCGATGAATTGCCCATTTAGAAATACCAGTGCATAGTCATGCGGCTCCCATATTTTTAGTTTGCCACTCTTATGACCAATCAGTTTCGTGCTGTACAATATCATTCCCTGGTTTTGTCCATAGGCTTCCATCGGTTTTGGTTGAACTGCAAATAGTGGGGGCGGTAATTGATTCCAGATACTTGTTTGATAACTCATTTTAATAGGTAGGATATCAATTGCGGGTATGCTTGCAGGTAAGTTGGGAAGAGGGGTATTGGTATACTTTGCAATTAAGTTGCGCAAGCAGTAAAATTTGGGGGTGGGTTGTCCTTGTTCATTAATCGGGGCATCATAATCATAGCTGGTAATGTCAGGCTGGTAAGCGCTGGGTGAAAAAGCATTGGCACCAGCGGTGAATCCAAAATTGCTTCCGCCATGTATCACATAAAAATTAACTGATTTTTTATTTTTTAAAAGGTATGCTACCTCATTTTTCAAATCAGCGGTATCAGGCCTTTGCCATTTTTCTCCCCAATGGGTAAGCCATCCTGGATAGGTTTCGCTACTAAAGGCTGGTACGGTTGAGTCGGCCTTGGTAGCTTCATTGAAATCGCCGTCATTGCTGCCACTGTCTAATCCTATGGCCGTTCCCTTTAAGTGTCCGGCTTCTAGCATATAGGGGGTAGCGCCATCGGCAGTATAGAAGGGAACTTGTACGCCATTGTGTAACCATGCTTTTCGAAGGGCTTCCAAATACAATTTATCATTGGCATAGCTGCCATATTCATTTTCAATTTGTACCATTAGTATGGGACCGCCCTTGGTACATTGTAGTGGTACTATTTGTTGGGCCAATTGTTGAATGTACTTATTTACTGCAGCCATATAACGGTCATCCATACACCGAATTTTAATGTCGGGATATTTCAACAGGTAGGTAGGCAGTCCCCCGAAATCCCATTCGGCACAAACATAGGGTCCAGGCCGGAGTAGTACCCACATTTTTTCTTCCTGGCAGAGGCGTATGAATTCTGCAATATTTCTGTTTTCTGTTTTGAAATCAAATTGTCCTTCCTTGATTTCATGGTAATTCCAGAAAATATAAGCAGCAATGGTATTGCATCCCATGGCTTTGGCCATTTGAATGCGGTGTCGCCAGTAGATACGTGGGATGCGTGCAGGATGCATTTCTCCACTAATAATTTGAAAAGGTTGTTGGTCTAGTAAAAAGGCTGTTTTGCTTAAACTAAACTGGTGTACCTGTGCATGGCTGCTTTGGGGGTTAAGGAAAATGGACAGTACAAGGAGGAAGCTGTAGAGAAGGGGGTGGAGGTTAAGGTTGAGTAAACCTTTTTTATAAATATATTGTTTCATGTTTTTTGCAATCATTGTTGAAGGTACAATGTTACAAAAAAAAAGCCCCAGGTTAAGAATAACCCGGGGCTGTATTTATTCACCTTTAAAAAGCGTTGTATTAATATCTGTAATGTTCTGGTTTGAACGGACCTACTTTGCTAATACCCAAATAATCGGCTTGTTCTGGGGTCAACTCATCTAAAACTACACCAATTTTCTTCAAATGTAAACGAGCTACTTTTTCATCCAATAATTTAGGAAGCACATATACTTTGTTTTCGTATTTGCTGTAGTTGGTCCATAATTCAATCTGTGCCAGTGTTTGGTTACTGAATGAATTACTCATTACAAAACTAGGGTGACCAGTTGCACAACCAAGGTTTACCAAGCGGCCTTCTGCCAAAATGATGATGTCTTTGCCATCAATATTGTAGATATCTACTTGTGGCTTGATGGTGTCTTTTGTATGGCCATAATTATTATTCAACCAAGCGATGTCTATTTCAATATCAAAGTGACCGATATTACAAACAATGGCTTTATCTTTCATTGCACGGAAATGCTTTTCTGTGATCAAGTCACGACAGCCACTAGCAGTAACAATAATATCAGCTTCGGCTACTGCATCAATCATGCGTTTTACTTCAAAACCATCCATCGCTGCTTGTAAAGCACAGATAGGATCAATTTCGGTAACGATTACACGACAACCAGCTCCTTTCAAAGAAGCAGCTGAACCCTTACCTACGTCACCATAACTACCTACTACAGCAACCTTGCCAGCCATCATCACGTCAGTAGCACGACGAATTGCATCTACCAGACTTTCTTTACAGCCATATTTATTATCGAATTTACTTTTGGTTACAGAGTCATTCACATTAAAAGCTGGGATAGGCAAAGTGCCAGCAGCCATTCTTTCATATAAACGATGTACACCAGTAGTAGTTTCTTCGCTTAATCCTTTGATGTTTTTTACCAACTCAGGATATTTATCAAAAACGATATTGGTCAAATCGCCTCCATCATCCAAAATCATAGTCAAAGGCTTGTCGGCACCACCGAAAAACAATGTTTGTTCGATGCACCAATCAGCTTCTTCAATACTTTGACCTTTCCATGCAAAAACACCAATGCCAGCAGCAGCAATGGCCGCAGCAGCATGATCTTGCGTAGAGAAGATATTACAGCTACTCCATTTTACTTCCGCACCAAGGGCTACCAATGTTTCAATCAACACGGCAGTTTGTATGGTCATGTGTAAGCAACCAGCTACTCTTGCACCTTTTAAGGGTTGAGCAGGGCCATATTCTTCACGGATGGCCATTAAACCTGGCATTTCAGCTTCTGCTAATTTAATTTCTTTACGGCCCCATTCTGCTAGGCTCATGTCCTTCACCTTATTGGGAAGACTATAATCTATTGTGTTCTTGCTAACTGTACTCATAATATGGTTTATATTAATATTTTGAAGCCGCAAAGGTAATAAATAAGCACTAAGATTGGTGAATTCGGGGGTGGAATTTAGGATGGTGGGGATGCAGGATACTAGATACTGGATACTAGATGCTGGATACTAGATATGAGCATTACTTTATCTTAATAAGCAAATTGGGGGCAAAAAACAATTTGCCTTGGGCATCTTTGGCCACCACATCAAAAAAATACAATTCTTCCCCGGATTGTAATTGTTCATTGAGTGTTTTGACCCAAATTTCGGGTAGGGGGGTAACCCTAAAAGTTTGTGCTACAATACTTGAGGCGGCACTGGTTTTGCCAGTTTGCTCATCCTCGGTAACAATTTTTCTTCTGTATAGAAATTGATAACTGCTAATGGGGAAACTATTTTTTTTATCATCCAATACTCGAAGGGGTAAGCCCAACAATTGTTTTCCTTCTTCCAAAATTACATAACTCGTATCCTTGGAGGCACCCAATACCGTATTGGTTTTTGGAGGCTTCCAGTTAACAGTAGCGGTACGGGTAGCTTTTTGAGCAAATAAGGTTGTACTAGCCAACAGGCATAAACAACAAAGGATAGATATAAATAGTTTCATGCTCGTTTATTGTGTAGAACGAATTTATTGCATTTAAAGGTTCAATCGGTAGTCTGCCCAATTATTAACAGTATTTTTAAAGGGCTGCCAAACTCTCTTCAATAGCTTTAATTCTTGCCAATGCGTCTGCTTTTTTCTTTTGTTCCATTTCCAGCACATCCGGTTTGGCATTGGCTACAAATTTTTCGTTCCCCAATTTTTTTTCTACCGATACCAAAAATCCTTGTTGGTGAGCCAGGTCTTTCAACAAATCTGCTTTTAAGCCGTCTTTGTCAACTTCTTTATTGGTAACAACGTAAAACTTGTCTTTTTCAATATTGATAACACTGGCGTTGTTTACCGCAGTGTTTACAAAACCAAGAGAAGTTGCATTGACTTGCTTGCACAATATGTTTTGTATGCGAGTATAAACAGATTCCTGGTCTGTTTGCAGGTAAAGTTCAATGGTTTCCTTTGGCTTCAATAGGTTCTTATTCCTTGATTCTCTGATGGCGGTGATTACTTCTTTCAGTAAAAGTCCCTGATGAATAATTTTGCTATCAGCCGTTGCCGTTAGTGAAGGCAATTGTTTAATGGTTAAGTCGTCGGCCTGTTGATTGAGTAAGTGATAAATTTCTTCTGTTACAAAAGGCATGAATGGATGCAGTAATTGCATCAGAGATTCAAAATTGGCAACAGTTTTTTGGTAGACAGCTGTTGAAATGGGTTGTTCAAATCCAGGTTTCACCCATTCGAGGTACCAACTACAGAAATCATCCCAGATCAGGCTGTAGATGGTTTTTAATGCTTCACTCAACTTGAATTGTTGCATGGCTTTTTCTACTTCTGCACTCGCTTCTATCAATCGATTATTAAACCAATCCATGGCAAATTCATTGCCCGCATCTGCTGCCATTTCAGGTGATTGACGCGCTTCCCACATCTTAACCAATTTCAGGGCATTCCATAATTTGTTGATGAAGAAACTACCTTGTTTTAAAGTGCTTTCTTCCTTCACATCAAATAATAAATCATTGCCTGCAGGAGAAGAAATTAATATTCCAAATCGAATGGCATCGGCACCATATTTATCAATCAATAGAAGCAGGTCGGGCGAATTACCCAAGCTCTTGCTCATTTTCTTTCCTAATTCATCTCTTACAATGCCTGTGAAATAAACATCTTTGAAAGGAATGTTTTTTTCATATTCCAATCCCGCAACTATCATGCGTGCTACCCAGAAGAAAATAATTTCTGGTGCTGTTACCAAGGTATTGGTGGGATAATAATATTGAACGTCTTCATTGCCCGGATTGCTATATCCTTTAAAAACTTCAAAGGGCCATAACCAGGAAGAGAACCAAGTATCTAAACAATCTTCATCTTGTTTTAATACAGCCGATTCAATACCATGTATTTCATAAAATTTATCCTGTGCTTCTTTTTCATTGCCAGCTACTACAAACCTGCCTTCTGTATCGTACCAGGCGGGAATTTGGTGACCCCACCAAAGCTGTCGGCTGATGCACCAGTCTTGAATGTTTTTCATCCACTGGTTGTAGGTGTTGACCCAGTTTTCTGGCACAAAACGAACTTCACCCGATTCAACCGCTCGGATGGCCTTTTCTGCGATGGACAGTCCCGTGGGATCCAGTTGGCTTTTTTCAGTCATGGCCACAAACCACTGATCGGTGAGCATCGGTTCAATGATTTGTCCGGTTCTCTCACATCGAGGAACCATGAGGGTGTGGGCTTTGACTTCGACCAAGAGACCCGCTTCTTTCAAATCCTGCACAATTTGCTCACGTGCTTTAAAGCGGTCCAGTCCCTGATAGGCCTTGGGGGCTTGGTCATTGACACTGGCATCCAAATTGAAAATGTTGATTTGCGGCAGTTGGTGACGCACACCGACGGCAAAGTCATTGGCATCGTGTGCAGGGGTGACCTTGACCACACCCGTCCCAAAGTCCTTGTCCACGTAGGCATCGGCAATCACGGGGATCAATCGCTCGCACAAGGGCAGGTGCACCCGTTGACCGATCAAGTGTTGGTACCTGGCGTCTTCGGGGTTGACCATGACCGCCACGTCGCCCAGCAGGGTCTCCGGACGGGTGGTCGCCACCACCAAGCGTTCATTGGAGTTCTCTACGGGGTAGGCGATGTGCCACATGAAGCCTTTTTCTTCTTGG
>CAIOIZ010000111.1 GCA_903858475.1 uncultured Bacteroidota bacterium | reverse complement strand
GGATTGTGGGGAAATGCTTGCCATTATTTCTCCTCTTCAGTTTACTTAACACATCTTTGAAAGCTCAGACCAGTTTGGTTGCAGGTGATATTGCCTTTACTGGGTATATATCTAGCCATCCAACAACAGATGCTTTTTCATTTGTGTTGTTAAAATCTATCACTGCCGGTACTGTAATTAATTTTACGGATAATGGTTGGTTGAGTACCAATGTATTTCATACAGGTGAACAAACAGTAAGTTGGACATCCAGCACAGCCTTGGCAGCTGGGAGTGAGATTACGATTGCTGGCATAGCAGCAGGTACTCCTGCTTCTACCATCGCAGGTGCAGGAAATCCTGGTACCTGTACTGGGGCGATGTTAAGTCTTAATATTAATGGAGATCAGGTATTGGCTTATCAAGGATTAGCCGCATCACCTACATTCATTAGTGCTGTACACATGAATGTATACACTACGCTGATTGGTGATCCTGTTACTACCACGGCCGCCGCTTGGGATGGCACTGCCAATACAAATAATAGTTCGGCCTTGCCTACTGGTTTAACTACGGGTGTAAATGCCATTTGGATTGGTACACAAGATGTAACGCTTTCTGAAAAAGACAATGCTGTTTTTAATTGCGCAGCTGGTCCTATATCAACTATTGTAGAAGTAAAAGCAGTGATATATAATCAAGCCAATTGGACAACAGAAGATGGTGGGCCATTATTAGTAGTACCTACTGGTTGTAATTATATAAATATTTTCAGTGCTGCGCCTACAATTAATACGCAACCTGCTGCAGCGAGTGTATGCGAAGGATTGAATAGTAGTTTTAGCATCACCGCTACGGGTGCTGTTTCCTACCAATGGCAGGTTGATCCAGGTACAGGTTTTGTAAACCTGACTAATGATTTTATCTATTCGGGCGTAACAACCACTACTTTAAATATAACAGCTGCAACCAACAGTTTAAATGGTTATTTATATCGCTGTGTCGCTACTAACGGTTCCGGCCCCACGAATTCTAATTCGGCTGCATTAACTGTTACGGCTTTACCAACTAATCCAACACTTTTAAGTAAATCACCAGCCACTGGTACGGTAGCCGACGGAACCCCTGTTAGTGCTACTTTCAATGCAGGTGCCGGTGGCACTGGTTGTGCCGATGATTATAGATATACAACGAATGGCGGGGCGAGTTATTTGCCTTATACGCCTGGTGCAAATATTAGCACGACTGGTATTGCTGCAGGTTCGGGTGTTGTTACCATTGAAGGACGCAGAGCAAATTGTTCTGCAGGTTGTCAGGGCAATTATGTTGCATTGGCTTCTTGGATAGTAACGCCATTGCCAGCCGGTGCAACCACCTTGAATGCGGGCGATATGGCCTTCAGTAGTTATGCCGCTACATCAGATGAATTTTCTTTTGTATTGTTAAGAAATATTGGTCCGGGTACAGTCATCAACTTTACCAATAATGGTTGGTTAAGTACCAATGTATTCCGTACAGGCGAGGAGACGGTTACCTGGACGAGCAATGCAGCGTATAGTGCAGGAACAGAAATTAAAATCAGTGGTTTAACGGCTACATTAGTAGCTGGCTCAACTGCCGGAACAGTTACAGGTACTGCCTTAGGGTTATCTGTAACAGGCGATCAAATTCTTGCATACCGTGGCTCAGCAGCAGCGCCTACTTTTATAAGTGCTATACATATGAATGTGTATTCTACTTTATATGGCGATCCAGTTTCTACCACTGCAGCTGCCTGGGATGGAACGGCTAATTCAACTAATGCAAGTGCTTTGCCAACTGGTTTAACAACTGCTGTAAATGCCATTTGGATAGGAACGCAAGATGTAATTGGATCTGAATTTGATAATGGCCGTTATGGCAATTGTGCTAATCCTGCCACTTATGGTCCTATTGCTACTTTACGTGCGGCATTGAATAATCAAGCGAATTGGTCTACCAATAATAGTATCCCTCCTGGTTTTGCAATTCCTACCGGATGCAATTACCTGGGTGTGGGTGCGCTACCAAATATTTCGGGTCAGCCTTCCAATAGTGCTGTATGCGAAGGTTCAAATACAAGTTTTTCACTAACAGTGAGTGGCGGTTCAAGCTACCAATGGCAGGTTGATCCAGGTACAGGATTTGTTAATCTTACTGATGATGCTACATATTCTGGTGCTACTACTACAACCTTAAATATTACGGCTGCGCCATTTAGCATTAACAACACTCAATACCGTTGTATTGTTACAAACGGAATCGGCTCCGTAACATCCAATTCGGCTTCGCTTACACTTACTCCTTTGGCTGTAGTACCAACGCTGTTGGCTAAAACACCATCAAGCTCTACTGTTGCAGATGGTACGCCAGTAAGTGCCAGCTTTAATCCCGGAAGCGGCGGTGCAGTATGCATAGATGAATTCCGCTATACCACAGATGGTGGTGTTACTTATTTGCCATATACCCCTGGTTCCAATATCAGTACTACTGGTTTGGCTGCAGGTTCGGGCATGGTATTTATTGAAGGCCGCAGGGCTGGTTGTTCTGGAATATTAGCTTGTGATGCAGCATACCGGGTACTTGCCTCATGGCATGTTTCGCCTTTACCGGTTGCAGCCTCCACATTAAATGCAGGTGATATTGCTTTTAGCAGTTATGCTGCTAGCACAGATGAATTCTCTTTTGTATTGTTAAGAAATATTGGTCCGGGTACAGCTATCAACTTTACCAATAATGGTTGGTTGAGCACCAATATATTCCGTACTGGTGAAGAAACAATTACTTGGACAGCTCCTGCAGGTGGATTACCAGGGGGTGCCGAAATAAAAATTGCTGGTTTAACTGCTACCCGCTCAGGTGGTGGAGCAGCTGGTACAGTAAGTGGTACTGCATTAGGATTAAATATAACAGGGGATCAAATTCTTGCTTATCGTGGATTATCTTCTGCACCTACTTTTATTACAGCTATTCACATGAATGTATATACTACATTAATTGGAGATGCCGTAACCACCACTGCTGCTGCATGGGATGGCACTGCCAATTCTACCAATGCAAGTGCATTGCCAACCGGCTTAACAACTGGTGTAAATGCAATTTGGATAGGCACTCAAAATATAACAGGATCTGAATTTGATAATGCGGCTTATGGTGATTGTGCTGGTCCTGGTGTATTGGGATCAATAGTAACACTGCGTACTACATTGAATAATCAAGTCAATTGGGTTCGCAACAATAATGCAACACCTGGATTCTTAATTCCAACTGGTTGTAATTATCTGTCTAATCTTTGTCCTGTTATAACTGTAACTAATCCAGTAGTTGCAACTGGCACAGCCAATACCGCCTTTAGTCAAACATTTACTTCAACTGGCGGAACACCAACCGTAACCTATTCTACTAGCAATACTTTGCCAACAGGTGTAAGTTTATCTAGTGCTGGTGTTTTAAGCGGTACACCTACTCAAACGGGTACATTCCCCATTGTGGTAACTGCCACTGACGGAACAGGTTGTACTGGTAACGGTGCTACCTACACGCTAATCATCGGCTGTCAATCGGGCATTACTGTTACCAATCCTGTAAACCTTACAGGTACAGCAGGTACTGCCTTCAGCGAAACATTTACTTCTGCTAATACTATTGGTGCAGTTACTTATACTACTGTTAGTACTTTACCAACAGGATTAACTTTATCAACAGCAGGTGTTTTAAGTGGTACCCCTACTCAATCAGGTACCTTCCCAATTGTTGTAACAGTAACTGATGCCAATGGATGTTTTGCATCAGGGGCAACTTATAATTTAGTGATTGATTGTCCAGTCTTTACGGTTGTTGCAACTCCATCAAGTCAGTCGGCTTGTTCAGGTGCTGCTATTACAGCCATCATTTTATCTGGTGCTCCTGCAGGTGCAGTTTACAATTGGACCAGAGATAATACAGTGTCTGTTACAGGTATTGCTGCTAATGGTTCTGGCAATATTGGAGGTACACTTACCAATAATACTGGCGCACCAATAACTGTTACATTTACTATTACAGGAACTGTATATGGTTGTACTTCATCATCCATTACTGCTACAGTAGTGGTGAATCCTTCTATGACTCCATTTGTTTTAACAGGTGGCAATGTCACTGTTTGTCCTGGTACTCCAGTTACACTTTCCGGACCTGTTGATCCCAATTATACCTATGCATGGAGTAGAAGTTTATCAGGAATTTTAAGTCCAAATAGTTATAATGCATTTGGTGGAACAGCTTCAACGCAGGCCATTACAAGTTCTGGTAATTATCGTTTGGTGGTTACCAATCAATATGGTTGTTCATCTTCTGACACCACTGTAGTAAGTGTTGCAGACTATGTATATAATGGTAGTTTGGCTGCTGGCGATGCGCAGCAAACTGGCCGATTGAATCGTTTTGCAGCGGTTTCTACTTGTGCAGCTCCGAAAGCTTGTCCTTTAACCTTCACCACCACCGGTGCAAGATGGTATGATAGTTATACCATTACCAATCCTAGCAATGTGCCGGTTTGTGCTACTATTGGCACCACCTCTAGTTGTGGCACAACTATATTTAGTGTAGCCTATACCGGTAGTTTTGACCCAACTTCATTATGTACCAATTATTTGGCCGATCCAGGTTCCTCATTCCCTGCTACAGGATATTATGAAGCTACGATACCAGCCAATGGAACCATTGTGGTGGTGGTGCATGAAGTAAATCCTGGTACTGGCTGTGCAGGTTATCAATTAACAGTAGATCTGCCACGTGGTACTCCTGGTATTACTGTTTCTCCCAGCACGCCTGTTTGCGCTGGTACAGCGGTTAGTCTAACTTCTAATAGTTTTGCAAATGCTTATTTGTGGACTCCGGGTGGAGCTACCACACAAAATATAACTGTAAACCCAACAGTAACTACTAAATATTATGTAGATCTTAGTAATGGAAATAATGGTTGTGTCATTAAGGATTCTGTTACAGTTGATGTAACTACCTTGCCAACCACGGCTTTGGCAGGTAATGATACGGCTGTATGCGGACTTACCATTGCCAATCTGAATGCCAATGCTGCAGTAGTAGGTACAGGAACCTGGACATTGGTAACTGGTCCTGGTACAGTTAATTTTACCAATGCAAATAATCCAAGTTCAGGGGCTACAGCCACTGCAATTGGTGTGTACACTTTAAGGTGGACCATTGCAACCGGGGCTCCTTGTAATAATAGTTCAGCAGATGATATGCTGATTAATTTTGCAGGCACGCCAACTATTGCTGCAGCAGGAACTGATATATCAGCCTGCATTAGTCCTGGTACAACTTCAATGACTGCAAATGCTGCTACAGTTGGTACGGGAGTTTGGACACAGATAGCCGGACCTGCTACAGCTATTATTTTCACTCCTAATTCAGCAACAACTAATATTGCTGGATTAAATGCAGCTGGAACTTATACTTTCCGTTGGACAATTTCTAATGCACCATGTGCCGCTTCATTCGACGATGTAAATATTGTGGTGAATGGCAATCCAGCACTATTTACTTTAACAGGTGGTGGAACAGTTTCTTGTCCTAGTAGTTTAGTAACACTGTCTGGTCCAGTTGATCCAAATTATACCTATGCATGGGGTAGAAGCTTGACTGGAATAGCAAATCCTAATTCTTTTAATTCATTTGGAGGAACGGCATCTACCCAAGATGTTACAAGTTCTGGTAATTATCGTTTGGTGGTAACCAATCAATTTGGTTGTTCTGCTTCAGACACAACAGTGGCTACTGTTGCAGATTATATATTTAATGGTAGTTTGGGAGCAGGAGATGCGCAGCAAACAGGCCGACTGAATCGTTTTGCAGCGGTTTCTACTTGTGCAGCTCCGAAAGCTTGTCCTTTAACTTTCACCACTACGGGTGCAAGATGGTATGACAGTTATACCATTACGAATCCTAGCAATGTGCCGGTTTGTGCTACTATTGGCACCACCTCTAATTGTGGTACTTCTATATTTAGTGTAGCCTATACCGGTAGTTATAACCCAACAGCATTGTGTACCAACTATTTGGCTGATCCAGGTTCCTCATTCCCTGGTACTGGTTTCTATGAAGCAACGATACCAGCCAATGGAACCATTGTGGTGGTGGTGCATGAAGTAAATCCAGGAACGGGTTGTGTAGGGTATCAATTATCGGTGGATGTGCCTCGTGGTGCTACTGATATTACGGTTAATCCTAGTGTTCCAGTATGCGGAGGTGCGCCAGTGAGCTTAACTGCTAATGGCAATGCCAATTCATACTTATGGACTCCGGGTGGAGCAACCACTAAAGTTATTAATGTAAACCCTGCTGTGACCACAAAATATAAAGTGTCTTATAGTTATGGAAATCATGGTTGTACCATCGATGATTCAGCAACAGTGGTTGTTAATCCTATTCCTACTGTTGATCCCATAACTGATCAAGAGAATTGCTATAATGCATCTACTGCTGCTATTAATTTTACAGGTGCAGTTAGTGGAACTACGTTTAGTTGGACGAATTCTAATCCTGCTATTGGGTTGGCTGCAAGTGGCAATGGAAATATTCCTTCTTTCATTGCTACTAATGGTACAGCGGCTCCAATTTTTGGTACTATTACAGTTACTCCATCTGCGAATGGTTGTGCAGGAACTCCATTCAGCTTTAAAATTTATGTGGCCAATCAAGCATCAATAACCAGTGTTACAGCTGATAGTACTTGCGCCCCTAGTGGTGTGGTGAATTTATCTGCTACTGGTAATGGATTAATTAAATGGTATGATGCCTTAACCGGTGGTAATTTGTTGAATACAGGTAACGCGTATAGTCCTACTATTAGTGCTACTACTACTTATTATGTAGAAGCGGAGACACATGCAACACCATCACAGGCCATTGCATTGCCTGGTCAAACAAGTACTTTCCCTGGTAACACAAGGGGCTATTGGTTTACAGCGCCTTCTGACTTTGTGATAACTGCATTAGGCGTACCAACAACCGCTTCTACAGGTGCACAAAGTATTGCAGTGGTGAAATTCAATGGCAATACAGCTCCTCCAGTATTTGCATCAACCACGAATGCATTTACTACTTTATTCTTGGATCAGAATAGTAGTCTCAGTGGCAAAATACCAGTAAATATTGTAATTCATGCAGGCGAAGTAATCGGCATACTGGGTTCAAGATCGAATGTAAACTCATATGCTCCTGAAAGTCCATCCAGCATTAATGGATTGCCTATTACTTTAGTTAGGTTGGGAATGCAATTCCCTTTGAGTACAACTGCTCCACAAAATTTATGGCAAGAAACAGCTGGAAGTATTTCAAGGGTTGATTTCGACTATACATTAGGAACAACCACCTGTAATAGTACACCAAGAACTCCTGTGACTGCAGGTATCATACCATACCCAGATGCTACTGCTACTCCAGCAGCACAAACAATTTGTAATACTACTGCCATCAGTACAATTGTATTAACAGGTACAAAACCTGGTACAGTATATAGTTGGACGCGTGATAATACTGCAAATGTTATAGGTATTGCTGCAAGTGGAAATGGAAATATAAGTGGTACATTAACAAATAGTACTACTTCACCTATTACGGTAACATTTACAATTACTCCATCCTTTACAGTTGGCCTCAGAACCTGTGTTGGATTGCCTATCACTGCAACAGTGGTGGTGAATCCTACTCCAACTGTCAATGCGGTATCCAATCAAGTATTATGTAATACTGCTTCAACAGCTGCTGTTTCATTCTCTGGTGTTGTAACTGGTACAGTGTACAATTGGACAAACAATGCACCGTCGATAGGATTGCCTGCTAATGGCACTGGCGATATTGCATCTTTCACTGCAGTTAATACAAGCAATAGTCCGGTAGTAGCAACTATTACAGTAACGCCTTCCTATACTAATGGAGGTGCAACTTGTACAGGTGCTCCAAGAACCTTTACTATAACTGTTAATCCTACTCCAACTGTAAATGCAGTTTCTAATCAAGTGCTTTGTAATGCAGCATCTACTGCAGCTATTAACTTTAGTGGCTTTGTTCCAGGTACTGTATATAATTGGACAAATAATACAAGCTCTATAGGTTTAGCAGCAAGTGGATTTGGAAATATTCCTTCATTTACTGCCAACAATTTTGGAACCAGTCCGGTGATTGCTACTATTACAGTAACACCTACCTATACCAATGGCGGCGTTACTTGTACAGGCAATCCAACCACTTTCACTATTACTGTAAATCCAACACCAACAGTAAATGCAGTGGCTAATCAAGTAGTATGTAATACTGCTGCCACCACAGCTATTAACTTTAGTGGTGCGGTTACAGGTACAGTATTTAACTGGACAAATACTACCACTTCAATAGGTTTGGCAGCAAGTGGTACTGGTAATATAGCCTCCTTTACTGCGGTTAATACAAGCAGTGCACCCATTACTGCTACTATTACAGTAACGCCTTCATATACCAATGCGGGAGTTACTTGTACAGGTACAGCAGTAAGCTTTACTATAACAGTAAATCCAACACCAACTGTAAATGCAGTAAGTAATCAAACTGTATGCAATGGAGCCAATACGGCCGCCATTAATTTCTCCGGTAATACTGCAGGTTTAGGAGTTGGGTTAACTACTTATAATTGGACAAATAATAATCCTACAATAGGATTAGCAGCTAGTGGTGGTGGAAATATCGCATCATTCGTTGCTAATAATACAGGAACAAGTCCAGTTACAGCTACTATAATAGTTACACCCTCTTATTCAAATGGAGGAACAACCTGTACTGGTACACCAATTACATTCACAATTACGGTGAATCCAACACCTACTGTAAATACAGTAAGTAATCAAGTGCTTTGTAATGCAACAGCGAGCAGTGCAGTGAATTTCAGTGGTGCAGTTACTGGTACGATATTTAACTGGACAAACAATACGCCTTCAATAGGTTTAGCAGCAAGCGGCACAGGAAATATTGCTTCCTTCACTGCTATTAATACAGGATCTGCGCCAGTGGTTGCAACCATTACTGTTACGCCAACTTATACCAATGCTGGAACAACTTGTACCGGTTCGCCCATTACATTTACTATTACAGTGAATCCAACACCGTCTGTTAATTTAGTTGCCAATCAAGGAGTATGTAATGGAACTGCTACTGCTGCAGTAAGCTTCAGTGGTGCAGTTACTGGTACTGTGTATAGTTGGACAAATAATGCTCCTTCGATAGGATTGCCAGCAGCTGGTATTGGAAATATCGGCAGCTTTGTAGCCATCAATACTGGAGCTGCTCCAATAGTAGCTACTATAACAGTTACACCCACCTATACCAATGCGGGCGTTACTTGTACTGGTGCAGTTCGTACGTTTACCATTACAGTGAATCCAACACCAACCGTAAATGCAGTACCTAGTGTTACGGTATGTAACAACACTGCAACTAGTGCCATTGCATTTAGTGGTGCAGTTACAGGTACTGTTTATAATTGGACCAATTCAAATACAGCTATTGGTTTAGCGGCAAGTGGTACTGGAAATATAGGGTCGTTTACTGCAATTAATACAGGTACAAGTCCAATCAGTGCTACCATCACTGTTACGCCTACCTATACCAATGCGGGTGTTACCTGTACAGGTGGTGCTATCAGCTTTACCATTATTGTAAATCCAACACCGGTTGTGAATGCAGTAAGCAACCAAGCATTGTGTCACAATACGCCCACTGCTGCAGTTAGCTTTAGTGGTGCAGTGCCTGGTACCGTATTTAACTGGACCAATAGCAATGCAAGTATTGGATTAGCTTCTAGTGGAACGGGTAATATTCCTTCCTTTGTTGCTACTAATACCAGCAGTTCGCCAGTAATCGCTACGATTACCGTTACGCCTGTGTTTAGTAATAATGGATTGAGTTGTGCTGGTACGCCTATTAGCTTTACCATTCGGGTGAATCCGCTTCCAAATATTAATTTTGCAACGGTACCAGTTCGTGTATGCTTAACCGATACTATCACTAAATTACGTGCTACCCCTGCTGGTGGTACTTGGTCAGGCCGAGGTGTAACGGGTGATAATTTTAATGCTACTACCGCCGGATTGGGTGTTAGCACAATCAGTTATACCGTTACGGATGTAAATGGTTGTACAGCTACCGAGTATCGCAATTTGGTAGTACAAGATTGTCAGGAACGTCACAATAAATTTGAAGCCGCAGTGTGGTTGTACCCTAATCCATCTAATGGTCAATTTAATGTGAAATTCAACACTGATTTGTACAAAGAAGCCAATATTAGAATTATGGATGCAACTGGCAGAAACTTGAAAGAGTTCAAATTTATTAATCTGTTCTATGGCAGTATCATTCCATTGGATGTTAGATCATTACCTGGAGGTACCTATATTTTGCAGATTTATAATGCCTCAGATGCAGCTAGTTTCCGATTTGTAATTGCCAGATAAAACGGGCATAACAATCTTTCGGATACTTATAAATACTGATTAACTTTAGCCCCGCCTTAAGCGGGGCTTTTTTTATGAAATCATTAATTACCATTTTAGAAGAACATAAAGCACAATTTGCAACTGTGGTGGACTTTAGTGCTGCCCAACAGCGATTAGTAGCCATGAATTTCACTGCAGAGAATAGTGAATTATCTGAACACTATATAGCAGATATCAATTGGTTTATTTTATATGTTGAACAAAAAATAAAAAATGCAGCAGCAGCTTTTGGAATTGGCGGCTATGCTGAAAACAGGATTTTATACAAACGGTTTTCCCAATTTACGGGGGAGGAATCGAGGAGTATTCATCTGGGACTTGATATTTGGGGACCTGCAGGTACAAAAGTTTATGCACCCCTTGGTGGTATGGTGCATAGCTTTGCTTACAATGAAGCCGAGGGTGATTATGGTGCTACGATTATACTTCAACATCAAATTGAAATGGTTTCCTTTTATACCCTATATGGGCATTTAAGTAAATCGGATATTGCTTTTTTACGAAAGGGAATGGTTATCACCAGGGGGCAATGTTTTGGACATTTTGGGCAACCCAACGAAAATGGAAATTGGCCTCCACATTTACATTTTCAAATTATTGAAGACATTGGTATGAAAGAAGGAGATTATCCAGGTGTTTGTATGCCTTCTGAAAAAGCCAAGTATTTTGCCAATTCTCCCAACCCCGATTTAATACTACAGCTCAATAAATATTTATAGCATTGTAGGGCGAATAAAGATCTAAGTTGGTCATTCGCATTGCATCCATTATTTTCGATGAATGTCTTTTTTATCAGTCCATCATATTTCCTATTTAGAAGCTGACAATTGTACAGTAAATAACTTGAGCTTTAGTCAAACTAAACAAGAGAAATTGGCGATTGCAGGCGAAACAGGATCAGGAAAATCTACATTACTTAAAATGATTGCAGGGTTATTGCCCCCTGTAAGTGGAGCAATTCAATTCATGGGAAAGCGAGTGCTTGGTCCCGATGAAAGACTGATTGCCGGGGAGCCAGGCATTGCCTACCTCAGTCAACAATATGAGTTGCGGAATAATTATTATGTATCCGAATTATTGGATATGGCCAATAAATTAGACCAAGACAAGGCCAATCATATTTACGAAGTTTGTAGGATTGTTGATTTTTTAAATAGAAAAACCAATCAGCTATCAGGTGGAGAAAGACAAAGAATTGCATTGGCAAGAATCTTGGTTACAGCTCCCAGTTTATTATTACTGGATGAACCTTTCTCTAATTTGGATTTCATTCACAGAGATATCATTAAATCAATACTCAATCAAGTAAGCGGGGAATTAAATATCACTTGTTTGATGGTAGCACATGATGCACCAGATCTACTTGCCTGGGCTGATAGGGTAATAGTTTTAAAAAAAGGCGAAATTGTACAAATTGGAACGCCTCAAGAAATTTATATTTCTCCGGTTAATACCTATGTAGCTGGGTTGTTTGGTGATTATAATTTGTTTGATCAATCGCATGACATTATTCAGCAATTGGCAAAACCCAGTGGCAATAATGAACTGTTACTTATTAGGCCCGAATCGCTGATGGCAGTAAATGAATCAAGTCCGCATTTTTTGAAAGGAACACTGCGGGCGATTGACTTTAAAGGGAATGGGTATTGCTTAAAGATTCAGGTAGGGGCGGATTTAATAAAACTCTATTGTTTGAAGCATTCTTATGCTATTGGGGATATGGTATATATTGGATTGGCTGCGGGAGGACATTGTTGGATTAAAAACTAATTGAGTACCAGAAAGGAATATTTATGCATCAAAAACAATCCAAGTTAAAATTTGTTTAATCCTACATAGAAATCACCATAAAACCTACCTTTACAGCGCAAAATTGCCAGTATGGAAATAAAAGCCGGTCCGTTATTATCCACCATCGATAGTCCTGATGATCTTAAAAAGATTTCACGTGAACAATTACACCAGGTATGTAATGAATTGCGTCAATATATTATTGATGTGGTGAGTGTTCATGGTGGTCATTTTGCTGCGAGTTTGGGTGTGGTAGAATTGAGTGTTGCATTACATTATATTTATAATACACCTTACGACCAATTGGTATGGGATGTTGGGCATCAAGCCTATGGGCATAAAATTCTTACTGGCAGAAGAGATGATTTTCCTACTAACAGAAAATACAATGGCATCAGTGGTTTCCCAAAGCGCACTGAAAGTGAGTATGATACATTTGGTGTAGGACATTCTTCTACCTCCATTAGTGCAGCATTGGGAATGGCGATGGCTGCCAAGTACAAAGGGGAGGAACGGAAAGCGGTAGCTGTTATTGGTGATGGCGCCATGACTGCAGGGCTGCCTTTTGAGGCAATGAATCATGCAGGTGTTGCCGATGCCGATGTTTTAATTATTCTGAACGATAATTGCATGAGCATTGACCCCAATGTGGGGGCATTAAAGGAATACCTTACTGACATTACAACTTCGCCTACTTACAATAAAGTAAAAGATGAAGTGTGGAATTTATTGGGCAAATTACCTGTTGGAAAGAATTTCAGTAGGGGCATGGCACATAAATTAACGGAGGGAATGAAAGGGATGGTTAGTAGTAGTGCAAATTTATTTGAGGCCTTAAATCTTCGGTATTTTGGACCAATCGATGGCCATAATATTACCAAGTTGGTAGATACTTTACAAGATCTTAAAAAAATTCCTGGTCCTAAATTATTGCATATTGTTACAGTGAAAGGGAAGGGCTATGAATTGGCAGAAAAAGATCAAACGAAATGGCATGCACCTGGTCTCTTTGATAAAATAACAGGAGAGATTCAGAAAAAAGCTTTTGAATTGCCTCAGCCAATGAAATACCAGGATGTATTTGGCTATAGTATCATTGAATTGGCTGAAAAGAATAATAAGATAGTGGGCATCACACCTGCAATGCCAAGTGGATGTTCATTAAAGTATATGATGGAACAAATGCCTGACAGGGCATTTGATGTGGGCATTGCCGAACAACATGCTGTTACCTTAAGTGCGGGTATGGCAACACAGGGCATGCGGGTCTTCTGTAATATTTATTCTTCCTTCATGCAGCGGGCTTATGATATGGTGATTCACGATGTGGCCATACAAAAACTACCTGTTGTTTTTTGTTTAGACAGAGCTGGATTGGTAGGTGATGATGGGCCAACGCACCATGGCTGTTATGATATTGCATTTATGCGTTGTGTGCCTAATTTGATTGTGAGTGCTCCAATGAATGAAAGAGAGTTGAGGAATTTAATGTATACCGCTCAATTAGACAGGCATCAATTACCAATCGTTATTCGGTATCCAAGAGGAGAGGGCGTGATACCCGATTTGCAAAAGGGGAACATGGCCACGCATTATCCCTTTGAGGAAATAAAAATTGGAACTGGAAGGAAATTAAAAGATGGTCATGAGATTGCTATATTATCATTTGGTCATCCAGGTAATTTTGCAGCGGCGGCTATTCGCGATGTGCAAGCCGAAGGTATTCAGCCAGCTCATTATGATATGCGATTTGCAAAGCCATTGGATGAAGTGATGCTACATGAGGTATTTAAAAAATATCAAAAGATTATTACGGTGGAAGATGGTACAGTGGTAGGTGGGTTTGGTTCTGCGGTATTAGAATTTATGAATGAAAATGGTTATCAGGCTCAGGTAAATATCTTAGGTATACCCGATCGATTGGTGGAGCATGGAACGCCCAAGCAACTGTATCAGGAAATTGGAATAGATGCAAACGGCATTGCAGCAGCAGTAAGAGAAATGGTTAATGCCACTGTATACAAAGCAGTGGTTAAGATTTGATAAAATAAGTTGACTATAATTGATTGAAGTCGGCACAATGCCGGCTTTTTTATTTTATTTAACATACAGCAAATAATTTTGTGGAAATTGACGCGTTCAACATCTTATTCAGGATTAGTTGTAGGTAGGAAATTAGCACTTCATTAAAATGTCAAATGTGAGATATCGAATAAGGTTTGTTTTTCTGTTGATCTTTATTTTTTCAGGACTGATTTCAACTGGGTTCTATTTTTGGAAGAATAACCAAATCAAATCCGCTACGCATAATAACCGCAATGCATTTAATAGGGAGGCAAATTCTTATAATGTTTCGATTAAAATCAATAATCATGCAGCTGGTTTAAAAAAATATGCAATGGCTAATGGGTTTAGTGCAAACTATTGCATGATGGTTGATATGCATATTGCAAGTGGTAAGCCGCGGTTTTTTCTTTACGATTTACAACAGGATACGGTATTGCTTTCGGGATTGGTTACGCATGGATCTGGCTCTGACCGAGGATTGGACGATTTATTTTTTTCTAATCAACCCAATAGTAATTGTACAAGTTTGGGAAAGTACAGGATTGGTAAATCCTATTATGGAAAATTTGGGTTGGCCTATAAGCTAAATGGATTAGACAATACGAATAGTGCGGCATTCAAAAGGTTTGTTGTATTGCATGCACATGAATGTGTACCAGCGGCAGCAGTATATCCGCAAGAAATTTGCCAGAGCTGGGGATGTCCAACGGTAGCACCCGTTTTTCTGAGTACCATCAGTAAATACATCGACCAATCCCAAAATCCAATCTTATTGGAAATTTATTATTGAGGTGCTGGTCTTTTATTAGAGGCCCATGGGAACTTCAATTGCTAGCAGCTCAGCTGTTTCATTAGCAATAATGGTAAAATGATCGGTGTCCCAGATACCCAGTGCATCTCTTTTTCCTAATTGATTTTCGTTTACTTGAACTGTTCCATTTATAACAACTAAGTAAACACCATTTCCGCTAAAGCCATTGTTATAGGAAATGCTTTTGCCGGCTTCTATTTTAGTCAGCGAAAATCTAGCATCTTGATTGATCCAAAGAGCTTTGTCTTCCTCAAGGGGCGAGACCACCATCTGCCATTGGTTTAGTCTGTCTTCTATTTTAAAAGTGCGTTGGTCGTACCGAGGGGTAATATTCCTTAATTTAGGAAATAGCCACACTTGAAATAAATTGGCTGATTCTGTTTTGGAGGCATTGAATTCAGAATGTTCTACGCCTGTACCGGCGCTCATTATTTGTATATCGCCTGCTTTGATGAGGCCTTCTCCTCCTGTGCTATCTTTGTGTGCTAGGGCACCACTAAGTGGAATGGTTACAATTTCCATATTGTCATGTGGGTGCGTGGGAAATCCACCACCGCCATCAATGATGTCGTCGTTTAATACCCTCAGCAATCCAAAATGAACTTTTTCGGGGTGATGATATTGGCTAAAACTAAAATAATAATTGGCATGTAGCCAGCCATAATCAGCTGTGCCTCTATCGGCAGCTTTATGAAGTATTGTTTTCATGTATAATGTTGTTTTACAATATTGTCATTTGATTTGCAACGGAAGGTATGCACTTTTATACAATGTTTAAACATCAAAATAAGTGCCAGTTAAAAACCCTGCCAAAATAGACATGTTATTATTGGCAGGGGAGAATCAATTCAAGGAGATGCCATTGTCTTCTGGCAGTACAAAATCAGGCTCTTCTGTTCTATTTTCGTTGAATTCAAGTATAAAGTTATTTCTTCCTTCACCGATGAGGATGCTCATGTATTTTTGTTGTACGAGTTCCAGCATGTTTAGAAAAAGAAATATTGCGTGTATGCGGTTTTCGCAAACTTCAAATATTTTTTCAAACGAAATAGTCTTTTCTTTACGACATATCTCCAGCATATATTCTCTGCTGTCTTCCATGGTATAGTTGTATTGTACCACGGTATGCACTGGCTTATTGTTTCTTTCCTGTAATTTTTGCACTACTTTTTCAAATGCCTTCATTAATTTATACAGGGTCACTGTTTGAATTTCAGTTCCTTCACCTGCTTCTTCACCAATGAGAGAAAGTTCTCTTTGCAGATTACCTCTTTTCATCATGAGCATACGATCGGCTTCCATTTCAGCCATTTTTGCAGAAGCCTCCTTGAATTTTTTATATTCAAGAATTTTGTCAATCAGTTCTTGCCGTGGGTCAATTTCATTGCCTTGTGCATCCAACTCTTTGCGTGGTATCAGCATTTTAGCTTTGATGCGCATCAGGGTGCTTACGAAGAGAATAAATTCACTACTTAATTCAATGTTTAGCTTTTCAGTGCTATGAATAAAAGTGAGAAAATCGTTGGTGATTTTCGTGATGGGAATATTGTAAATATCCAGTTCGTCTCTTTCGATAAAGAATAGCAAAAGGTCAAAGGGGCCTTCAAATTGATCTAATTTGATCTGGTATGTCTTAGAAGTCACGTAAAATATTTTGAGTAAAAAAAATCTCCCGACCAAGGCCGGGAGAGCAAATTTATAAATTAGTTCAGAGAAATTACTTTTTGAAGCTAACACCCACGCCCAATGTGGACAACATTTGCAAACCAACGCTGCGATTAGCATTGTTAAATGCTTTGTTGTTTGGTTGTTTGATGTCGTCATCGTACATCAAATCAAGATTGTATTTAACCTTAATCAGTTTGTTTACATTGAAAGAAACTTCATTGGTCATGAAAAGATCCATATTTACAAATCTTCCTGGAGCAGCATCTTTGTAAGCAGTAACATAGTTACCAAATACCTCTAAGCGGCCAGTATAAGAAATGTTTTTCATCAAGTTGAATTTGGTACTAGCAACAGCTAATAAACCAAAATCGCCTCTGTGCTGTTTCGAAGGAGATACGTTGTACAAACGAGCTAATGGATCTTCCACTGTTCCTTTGTAAACACCACCCTGTGTCATGTAGCTATATGGTTGGTTGGTAATAATAGTCCAACGTGCAGTTAAAGGACTTAAATATACATTGAAATGATTGCAAGGTTTGAAATCTAAACCTAGTGGGCTCACTGTTACATAAGCAGGAGCGAAGAAACCAGATCTTCTTCTTTTTACACCTTGGTCGCCTAAGTAGTTGTAGAAATAGCCATTAGAAAACTGGGTGCGTAAGTGTACACGAGGACCCCAGCTCCAATTTTTCCATTGTTTTGGTTTAACCAAATAGCGAGTGCCTAATTCTAAACGATCGTTTAATTTAGTAACCCCAGTTTTAGTTGTATTTAACAAGCCATAAGAGGTGTTCAACCATGACTTCCATTCTTTGTTTTTCCATGTATTGGTAGCCCATGCATCCAAGGTTGCCATTGCAGACATAGTGAATTTGTCGCTGCCAGTAGTGTACCAGTTGTTGTTGCCAACCTGAGTAAGGCCTGCATAAAGAGATGCACCTTTGGTCCAAGTACCTTTAACGGTTTCTTTCTTAGCTTTTGTTTTCTTTTTTGAGGCAGCCTTTTGTGCAAAAAGAGATATACTCAAAAGCACTGCTACAGATAAAATCAAAAATCTTTTCATGTTAGTTTGGTATTAATAGTCAAATAAACAGCGACCCTTCCATCATGGATGGTCGCTGCGAAAATAGGATTAATTTTTAACAAATCATGCTAACTAACTTAAAAATCTTTACAATTTTACAGTTAGCCCGATACCTAGAATTTCCTTTAGCTGGGTCCTTTTAATAACATCGTCATCATAGAGCAGATCCACACTCACGGTAGTCCCTAGCCATTTATTGAATTTCATGGATAAAAGGTTGGTGAAAAACAGGTCAATATTCCATGGTTTTCGGTAATAATTGCTGAATAAATCAACCCTTCCACTATACCTAGCCCATTTGTTTAGTTTTTTGTTGAATTTGGCTGTAAGGTAGGCCCCTAGCTCATTATAGGTTTTTTTGTAAGCTGGAACTCCAAATTTATTCAGGCTAAAAAAATCAGCATCTCTTTTTAAAATCCAGCGACTGGTTACTGGGGAGAAAAAGATGCTAAATGCCTCCGTTTGCCGAAAATCTATACCCAGTGAAGCAAGGATTTTGCCTGGGGTAAGAAAATTGGAGATTTTGGTATTGGTATTATAGTCGTACCCTGTCAGCGATTGAGTATTAAAATTGCCCAATACACCTGCATACCACTTTTTATTCAATTGGTATCCATATTTACTGGTTACATCTATTCTGTCGTCTATTTTGCGAAATCGCCCATAGCTGCTTGCATTTTGAAATCCAATGGCCAAATCAAAGAAATTATCCCAGGTATCCCTTCCTTTTCTATAGTTGATACCATAGTTGAAGATGGCGTTGATGCCTAGTGTATTTTGTTCCCCTCCAGAAGCCCAATTGGTTAAACTGCCCTGGTTGATATTGATGATTAATGTACCGCCTTTTTTCCAGCCATCTTTTTCAGCACTTTTTACCTGTTTGGATGCAGCCACCTGTAAATCTTTAATGGTAGGATCCTGGGCTTGGGCAAAACCAGCATACATTAAAACGAGTCCAAGCGACCAGTTTTTTTTCATATATGATTGTAGGGTTAGAAGATAAAGACTGCTGTAGAATATATCGACAGCAGCCTTTATAAGTGTTTTAATTATTTTTTCAGGCTATCTCTAATTTCCATTAAAAGCGCGTCGGTACTTGATGGACCGGGAGCAACTTGGGCATCGGCATGTTTTTTCTTCATAGCATTGAGCCCTTTTATTAAGATAAACATGACAAAAGCAACAATAATAAAATTGATGCCAGTACTTAAAAACTCCCCCCATTTAATAACTACCTCCTGAATGGCAGCTACTTCTTTTCCAGTTGCGTCTTTGCTAGCGGCTACTCCTTTTTGTATAACCCAAACATCCTTGTTTAAATCAGCGCCACCAATCATGCCAATTAGTGGGGCAATAATGCCATCGGTTAAAGAACTTACTAGTTTTCCGAATGCGCCACCCATTACAAAGGCAACAGAAATATCAACCAGATTGCCTTTCATCGCAAAGTCCTTGAATTCTTTGATAAATCCCATAAAAGTGTTTTTTAAGAATGAAAAGATTTTTTAATGATTCGTCATAAGATGCGGAGGCGACAAAAATAATTTTTTATTCTGCTTTGGCAAAGTTTTTTACAGTTAATACAGTTTAAGTTGAAAACAGAAAAATAGATAGGCCCGATTGCAATAAATCCTACAACTTTGCGCATTAAAATACGAATTGTGAATAAAGGAATTTTGAATTGGATGATATTTATTGCCTTGTCGATTATATGGGGGAGCAGCTTTATATTGATGAAGGAAGGGCTCGTGCATTTAACCGCTTATCAAGTTGCGGCTATTCGTATTTTGTCTTCAGGGCTGGTGCTATTGCCCTTTGCATTTGCTGCGTTTAAGAATATTCCGCTCAAAAAGATATTGATTGTTTTTCTCAGTGGTGTATTGGGTAGTTTGTTGCCTGCTTTTTTGTTTTGTATTGCAGAAGAGGGAATCGATAGTGCCTTGGCTGGTACGCTCAATTCGCTTACCCCCATTTTTGTAATTATTACGGGCGGCATTTTTTTTCGTAGTAAAACCCCCACTATAAAAATCATAGGAATAATAGTTTCCTTTTCTGGAAGCCTTCTATTATTATTAAGTAAAGGGCATTTGGCTGAAAGCAAGAACATGCTTTATATTTCCTTTGTTGTAATTGCTACCATCTGTTATGGAATTAATGTAAATATGGTGCATCGCCAATTGGGTAATATAGGGTCGCTTCATATCGCTGCTGTTGCATTAAGCTTGAATGCCATTCCGGCATTGGGTATACTTTATTACACCGGTTACTTTAATCTGCCTTTGACGGATGCAGGTATATTGGGGTCTTCTATGTATGCCGCTTTATTGGGCGTTTTTGGAACAGCTATAGCCAGTATTATTTTTTATATGTTGGTTAAAAGGGCTGGTGCTGTTTTCAGTAGTATGGTTACCTATGGAATACCCGTGGTTGCCAATTTTTGGGGTGTGATTGCAGGTGAAAATGTAGGCTGGAAACAATTCGCCTGTCTGGCATTAATATTAGTGGGTGTATATGTTGCAAATATCAACACGGCAAAAGAAAAGTGAAGAATAAAACATAAAAAAAACCGCTGTCAATAACAGCGGTTTTTTTATGCAATTATTTCTTATTAAGATTTAGTAATTGTCTTAGTTTTAACAACTGGCTTTTTAACAACTTTTTTACTTGTTACTTTTTTGGTAATAGCAACAGTGGTAGGTTTAGTAGTAGGCGCGTCACTAACTGCACTTGTTGCCACTGGAATGGCAACATCAGAAACAGCAGCAACTGGTTGTGCATCTGCAGCCACCACATCTCCTGTTAAAGTGATGCTTTTAATTTCATCAATACCAGCAAATTTTACTGTTAAATGTTTGTCGAAATGGCCAGGGCTAGCGGCGTTATAAGTAGCATTGATATAGCCAGTTTTGCCTGGTGCAATAGGTTCTTTAGTATAATCACTAATGGTACATCCACAAGTAGGATTGGCTTGTTCAATAATCAATGGTTGTGCACTGATATTGGTAACAATGAATTTAGCTGTGGTGGGATTGCCTTGTTTAATTTGGCCAAGATTAATGGTTTCATTATCTAATTTGGCAACATCACTTACTTTAGTTTGAGCAAAAAGACCTGTTCCAAGGGTCATAACTGCAAGGGAAAGAATGATTTTTTTCATCGTTTTATACTTTTATTTGGTTTAATTATTTTTTAAATCTTGTGTAGCCTTGTTTTCAGGTGCGCTAGCAGCTGGTGTTTGCCATACTTCTCCTTTAATGGTGATTTGTTTAGTAAGCGTACCATTATACGTGATAGTAATAAATTTGGTAAAGGGACCTGCAGCAGCTGCATTGTATCCTACATTGATTTTAGTGCTGCCTTTTGGGGCAATTGCTTTGTCGTGCTCCCATTCAGGAGTAGTGCATCCACAACTTGCTTGTACAGTTACAATTTTAAGAGAATCCTTCCCTGCATTTTTAACTTCAAACACATGGGTAACCGGTTTGCCTTGTGGAATCTTTCCGAAATCGAATTCAATCTCTTTTAAACCCAATACATCTTCGGCAGGGGTAGCTGGAATAGCTGGCTTTACTGCTTCGGCAGGCTTGGTTTTAGTATCTGATTCTTGCGCATTCACTTGCATAGCAAAAAATGCAACCAAAGCGAGGGTAATAATTTTTTTCATTGTATTATTTATATTAATCCTTGAGTGGTAAAGATAAGAAAACGTTTTATTTGTACTTTAAATTGTTAAAGAGTAAATAGTTTTTTAACAAAATGGCGGCTAGAATTTATATTTTTGCTTCCAACCTTCCAAAATATGGATACATTTAATCATACTGATGCTGCATTACAGGAGAAATTAAGTTTTGATAATTTCAGGAATACGGTAATGCAGGATTACCGAATTGCCAGTTTAAGCCGGCAAACTAGCTTATTGGGTCGTAAGGAGGTACTAACTGGTAAGGCTAAATTTGGCATTTTCGGAGATGGGGTAGAAGTTGCTCAGGTTGCAATGGCTAAATTCTTTAAGCCAGGCGATTTTCGCAGTGGTTACTATCGCGATCAAACATTTATGTTTGCGGCTGGCTTGGCAACAGTGGAACAGTTTTTCTCTCAATTGTATGCCGACCCGCATTTAGCCAATGATCCTTTTAGTGCTGGTCGTCAAATGAATGCACATTTTTCAACTCCTTTTGTAAATGAGCAGGGCGAATGGCTCGATTTAGTCAATCGAAAAAACGTATCAGCTGATATTGCCCCAACAGGAGGCCAAATGCCCAGGGCATTAGGCTTGGCATTTGCATCGAAAGCATTTCGAACCATTGAAGAATTACATCCCTATACCGATTTATCCAATAATGGAAATGAAGTGTGTTTTTGCACTATTGGGGATTCTTCTACCAGTGAGGGCCATTTTTGGGAAACCATTAATGCTGCCGCTGTTTTGCAAGTGCCTTTAGCCGTATTTGTTTGGGATAATGGGTATGGTATTTCTGTTCCCAAAAAATACCAAACTGCAAAAGAGTCCATCTCCGATGCCTTGGTAGGATTTCAGAAAAATGAAAGCACCAATGGTATTCATATTTATAAGGTGAAGGCTTGGGATTATGCCGGAATGTGTGAAGTGTTTGAATCCGCCATTCAAGCTATAAGAGAAACCCATACGCCTGCCATATTTCATATTGAGGAGGTTACGCAACCACAAGGGCATAGTACCAGTGGTAGTCACGAAAGATATAAAAGTTCGGAGCGGTTACAATGGGAAAGAGATTGGGATGGGATAAAAAAAATGAAGGAATGGATTGTTGAAAATGCGTTGGCTTCTGAGGAAGAGTTGAATGAAATTGATTTGCAGGTGAGCGAACAGGTGAAAAATGAAAGAGCCTTGGCTTGGGAAAAATATCTTTTACCCATTCAGCAGCAAATTGAAAAAACAGTAGGATTGCTGGAAGCGGAAGCAGGATTGATTACTCATTTCAATGTATTGGCGGCTGAATTGAAATTATTGCGTGAACCACTGCGAAAGGATATTATGAAAGTACTTGCATCCGCTATTGGCATGGGAGGAGGCAATGCAGTAAGAGAATATTATGCTGATTTGCAAAAGGAAAATAGCAGTTTGTACAACACACATCTTTATGCGGAAAATGAAAAAAGCACTTTGAAAGTGCCTGCTGTGCCAGCAGTATACGAGGAAGATGTGGTGGTTAATGGATTTGAAGTGTTGAATAAATATTTTGATGCCTTGTTTAATACCAATACAAAAGTGTTGGCATTTGGAGAAGATTTGGGTCAGATTGGAGATGTTAATCAAGGCTTCAGTGGTTTACAGGAAAAGCATGGGAAAGAACGCATTTTTGATACGGGCATTCGGGAAGTAACCATTATTGGGCAAGGAATCGGACTTTCCTTACGCGGCATGCGTCCTATTGCAGAAATACAATACTTAGATTATTTGTTATATGCATTACAAACATTGAGTGACGATGTATGCACGACTCATTACCGCACAGCTGGGCAACAGTCCTGTCCTTTAATTGTTAGAACTCGTGGACATCGCTTAGAAGGCATCTGGCACAGTGGGTCTCCCATGGGAATGATCGTAAATGCACTAAGAGGAATGCATGTATGCGTGCCTCGAAATATGGTGCAGGCAGTCGGGATGTACAATACTTTGTTGAAAGGAAACGACCCTGGATTGATTGTTGAATGCCTGAATGGATATCGGTTAAAAGAACAGTTGCCTTCTAATTTATTAGAATTTACTATAGCCTTAGGCGTACCCGAAATTGTAAAGGAAGGCACCGATGTAACGGTGGTTTCCTATGGATCAACCTTACGAATTGTAATGGAGGCGGCAGAACAATTATTGCATGCTGGTATCAGTTGTGAAGTAGTGGATGTTCAAACACTTTTACCTTTCGATATTCATCATCATATTGTTGCATCACTTCAAAAAACAAATCGTATTGTTTTTGTTGATGAAGATGTGCCTGGTGGAGCAGCGGCTTATATGTTTAATAAAGTGATGGAAGAACAAGCAGGTTATAAATACTTAGATGTATCGCCTCGTACTATTACTGCTAAAGCG
>CAIOIZ010000110.1 GCA_903858475.1 uncultured Bacteroidota bacterium | reverse complement strand
CTCCTTTATTATCAGTTAGTTAATTAAGTTTATGCAAGATTTTAAAACTCGGTTTGTTTTTGCGACAATACATTAAAGTTAGATTTAATCCTGTTACATTTTTACTTTTATACATTAAATATTATTATCATGGCAGATATGCCATAATAAATAATTTCTTTTACAAGCATAGACGCAAAAACATTCCTCGAATTATATACTTAATTAGTAGCAAACCCACCCCTCAACTAAACAACCTCCTCACCCCAAGCATCTCCGCCTTCACTTTACTCGCTACCACTTTGGCATAAATCTGTGTATGTTTAATAGAAGAGTGCCCGAGCATTTTAGCAACTGATTCTAGTGATACACCATTGCTTAGGGTAACCGTTGTAGCAAATGTATGTCTGCCCAGGTGGCTGAACATGGGTTTATGAATACCCGCCAGGAGTCCAATTTCTTTTAATCCTATATTGAATTTTTGGTTGCAGGGTATCTTCCATTTGAAATCTCTAAAATCAGCGGTGGCAGAATACTTCTTTAATATGTCTTCTGCTTTCGGTAGTAGTGGTACTATACTTAATACATTTGTTTTAGTACGTGGGTGTTTAATATAAAAGCTGCCATCATTGTCCTGCTGTATATGGCTGCGGTTTAGTTTTTTTAAATCACTGTAGGGTAGTCCGGTGAAACAGGCGAATAGAAAGGCATCGCGTTTTAATTCTAAGGAGGGGGATAATCCATTCAACTCCTCCAAGGCTTTTATTTCATGGAGTTCTAAAAACTCACGATCCACCTGCTCTCGCCTCATGGTATACCCTTCAAAAGGACTCTCTTTTATAACACGCTTTTTTACGGCTGGTATAAGAATGGATTTCAAACAACCCAAAAGTGCAGAGGTTGAATTGTGGCTGTTCTTTTTTTCCTTTCGCAAAAACTGATAAAAGCCATTAATGAATTCAATGTTTACCTTACTTACGGGAATATTTTTTCCACCATTTTTAACAACTAGAAATTCATTGAGGTACAGGATGCAACGCTTATACTTGAACCAGGTTGATTTGGTAATATCAATTCCGATTCTGTTGGCAAGCTCCTTGTGTTTTATTTCCATATAATCTTGCAGGCTTTGGGGCGGTGGGGTCTTGCCCTTCATTTCATCTACTAGATCATCTAATGTAAACTCTTCACCCATGAATTTTAATCTTTGAAAATGGTGCTCTGCGTTGGATAGAATTTTGTGCAGTTGGTGGTTGATGGTACTGGCGGCCGGGTGTTGAAGGTTGACCATTTTCTCATTTTTCATCCAATTTTCGGGCGTACAGGCCAGCCCGGTGAACACATCTTTGCGCTGTGCTCGGTAAATTACTCTGAAGACGATTGGGCTCTCCCCATTGTGATAGGTTTTGCTGGCTTTAAGCATGAAACTAAAATAAATTTCATTTGCTCCTTTTGTGCTTGTGTTCATTTTCTAGTTGTTTTAATAGTGTAAAAATCAATCAATTACAACTATCTCAGCAGTGCTAAATGAAGCAGAAAAAAGCAATATGGTGCAGCCGGAACTGAACTTTTACACGTAAAAGGGCAAAGAGGGCATGCTCCGAAAATGCTCGGTTGCAGTGCTTTTTGTTGCACTTATTTGCATTATAGTGCATACAAAAAGGCCTGATAATCAATTAAAACTTTGATTATCAGGCCCTTGAAGTGGTGTGGGGCGGGATTGAACCGCCGACACACGGATTTTCAGTCCGTTGCTCTACCAACTGAGCTACCGCACCAGCTATATGAACTTCCGCATTTTAAGAGTAGGCCCTTAAAAATTGCGGATGGCAAAACTAAGGAAATCTTACTCAAAATGGGCAAAATACTTGAAAAATATTCGGCTAATTGCCATATTCACACAAAAACTTAATCCGCATGAGCTTTAACTGCTCCCAGCTAAAATTACTATCGGCCAGCTCTTCCTGGGCTACCTGTAAAGAAGAGGTTTCGCAGCTTTTGAAATAATCCATGATCTCCTCCTGCTCGTACTCATCTACCATGTCCTCAATGGCATAATTGAGGTTCAATCGGGTGCCACTGGCTACAATGGTTTCCATCTCCTCCAATAATTCATCAATGCGCATGTCCTTGTTCTTGGCAATGGTTTCTAAGCTCATTTTCTTATCTACATTCTGAATGATGAAAATCTTATTGTTGTTTTTATTCAACACACTCTTCATCACAAAATCATCGGGCCTGATAATATCATTGTCCTCGGCATATTGCTTGATAATATCAATAAAAGGTTTGCCATAGCGCATGGCCTTACCCTTACTAACACCCGAAATTTTTTCTAACTCTTCCATACAGGTAGGAAACATGGTGGCCATGTCTTCTAAAGAAGATTCTAAGAATATTACAAAAGGAGGCAGGTTTTTTTCTTTGGCTACTTTTTTCCGCAACTCCTTCAACATGCCTACCAATTTTTCATCGGCTACAGTACTGGGCACTAGGGCCCCATCTGATTCTTCATCATCGGCATTGGCATCTTCAAATAAATTGTTGAGCACAATTTTAAAGGAACTGGGTTTCTTTAAAAAAGCTAGTCCCGCCTTGGTGAATTTTAATAAACCATATTCTTCAATGTCTTTTGCAATCAATCCTTTCAATAATAATTGGCGAATCAAACTGTTCCAATAATATGGCTCCTGGTCGTTGCCACTGGCAAATACATCGAGGTTTTCGTGGCGATACATTTTTACAGCAGGCGTGGCTTTGCCAGTGAGGATGAGTATTACATATTCTACCGGGAAGCTTTCGCCCAAGGCCTTGATGGCTTTTAAGGCAATGACCGCACTGTCTTTGGCTTCTATTTTTTCTTTTGGATGCAGGCAATTATCACAATGACCACAGCTCTTGCTATCGTCGTAGTCTTCTCCAAAATAATGCAATAATATTTTGCGTCTGCAAACACTGCTTTCGGCATAGCCCACGGTTTCATGTATCAACTGTGCACCTACTTCTCTTTCGGATAGGGGCTTGTCGCGCATCAGGTGTTCGAGCTTGGCCACATCTTTGTGCGAGTAGTAGAGAATACATTTTCCTTCCATGCCATCGCGGCCAGCACGACCGGTTTCCTGGTAATAGTTTTCAATGGACTTGGGTATATTATAATGTATCACAAAACGCACATCGGGTTTGTCGATGCCCATACCAAAAGCAATGGTGGCAACAATTACATCTACTTCTTCATTGAGAAACTGATCTTGCCGGCGGGCCCGCAATTTTGAGTCTAGGCCAGCATGATAAGCAACCGATTTAATGCCATTGGCATTGAGCATATCGGCCAGCTCTTCGGTGGTCTTGCGATTGAGGGTATAAATGATACCACTCTTTCCCTTGTGTTGTTGAATAAAGCGTACAATGCTTTTATCGGTCTGGTCCTTCTTGATCTTGGGTTGAATCTCATAATAGAGATTGGCCCGATTAAAAGAAGAGATGAATACATTGGGTTCGCGCAGTAAGAGGTTCTTTACGATATCGCTCTGTACTTTTGGGGTAGCCGTTGCCGTTAGTGCAATCACTGGAATCTCGGGATTGATCATGTCCATCATCTCGCGCAAGCGGCGGTATTCGGGCCTAAAATCGTGTCCCCACTCCGAAATACAGTGTGCTTCGTCTACCGCAAAGAAGGACAGTTGTAGTTCCTTGAAAAAACCAATATTTTCTTCCTTGGTAAGGGTTTCGGGTGCTACAAAGAGCATCTTGGTTTTGCCAGTGATAAGATCGTCTTTAACGGTTTTTTGCTGCGCCTTGTTAAGGGTGCTATTGAGAAAATGCGCCACATCGTCGCTGCTATTATAGCTACGCACCAGGTCTACCTGGTTTTTCATGAGGGCAATCAGGGGCGATACAACAATGGCACAACCATCGCTGATGATGGCGGGCAATTGATAGCAAAGGCTTTTGCCACCCCCGGTGGGCATGATAACAAAGGTATCCTTGCCACTCAATAAGGATTGAATGATTTCTTCCTGCGGTTCTTTGAAAGCATTGAAGCCAAAATTTTCCTGCAGGTGCTTGGTCAGGTTGACCTGATTATTTTTACCGGCAATTTTTTTTACCGGGGCGCTTGGTTTGCTTTTTTTGGATTTAACTGTAGCCATAATTTTTTCTCTTCTACCTCATTTCTTCCTAAAAAAATGAGCGGTGCTTTTAACTAGTTTTTCAAAAGGGCGACGAAGTTACTCTATTCTGTCTGTTTGCTCAAGCCGTTCATCCCGATTTTAACAGGCGTTTAGGAGACATTCGTCGAGGGTTGCTGAAAGAAGGGCTGATTACTGCCACTTTAAAAGTGTCCCCATTATTTAAGTTACTCATTTTATTCTGTTTCCTCATGCTTTTAATCAAAAAAAACGGGTGTTTTACAGAATAGTATGCTCGATTTAAAGTAGGTTTGCCACACTATAATGAGTCAAACATCCATCATAGCTTCTGCGCTGCGCACGATTGAACTGGAACAAGCTTCCGTTGCTGGTTTAAAAGCCTTTATCAACGACAACTTTGTAAAAGCCACCCATGCAATATTGGCGACCAAAGGAAGACTGGTCATCAGTGGCATTGGTAAGAGCGCCATCATTGCGCAGAAAATTGCTGCCACCCTCAATAGTACCGGCACCCCTTCTTTATTTATGCATGCCGCCGATGCCATTCATGGCGATCTGGGCATGGTACAGCAGGATGATGTGGTGATGATCATTAGCAAAAGCGGCGATAGTCCAGAGATAAAAATATTGGCACCCCTGATAAAAAATTTCGGCAATGTCCTCATTGGTATGGTAGGCAATACCCTTTCTTTTTTAGCACAGCAAAGCGATATTGTATTGGATACTACGGTAGCACAGGAAGCTTGTCCGAATAACCTGGCCCCTACTACCAGCACTACTGCACAAATGGTGATGGGCGATGCCCTGGCTGTTTGTTTGATGGAAGAAAAAGGATTCGATAATAAAGATTTTGCCAAATACCATCCGGGTGGTATGCTTGGTAAAAAATTATACCTGCGGGTAAGCGATTTATTTGGGCAAAATGAAAAACCTCGTGTACTACCGTCGGCGGGTATACGAGAAGTGATTATGGAGATGACCAAAAAAAGACTGGGCGCTACAGCAGTAGTGGAGGCGGATAATACGGTATGCGGCATCATCACCGATGGTGACCTTCGCCGGATGCTGGAACACAATAGTAATTTTTTAAACCTGACAGCAGGGGATATTATGACGGTTGCCAGCAAAACCATCGCCGCAGATGAGTTGGCCGTAGATGCATTGGCAACCCTGCGTACCAATAATATCAGTCAGCTGATTGTTACCGATGGCAATCAATACCTGGGTATCCTTCACCTACACGATTTGGTTAGAGAAGGCATTATCTAATTTTCATCATGCGCAAGATTTTCATTTATTGTTTAGGGGTATTGATACTTGGATTGGCATCCTGCGATACCAATAAAAAACAGGACCGCTATCGTACTAAATTGACTGTTGCCGATATGCAGGACGACCTACAAGTATTGGGTCAGTTGTTGCAAACGGTGCACGCCGGAACCTATGTCTATAATACGGTAACGGATATACGAAATTTATTAGACAGTGTACAAAAATCCATCCACACGCCATTAACACAACGGGAGTTTTATGCCAAGGTAGATTATATCATCGATCGCCTGCGCTGTGTGCATACCGACCTGCGTTTTGACGATGCCGTATATGATAGCCTGGCCAATCAGAAAGAATTTTTTCCGATACCCTTGTTTAAGTATGGAAATAAATTGTACATCAATTCCGATCAGTATACCAATACAAAACTGGGAGCAGAATTGCTGAGCATCAATGGCGTGCCGGTGGCAACCATCCTTTCAAAAATATTGGTACATCGGCATGTAGATGGCTTTGGTATCGAGGGAAAAGACTTTGGCGTGAATGAAGATTTTGGCATCAATTATTTTTTGGAATATGGGGGGCAATTCAAATTCAAATTGCGTTTGAAAGATCCCCAATCGCACGAGATCGTTGACCTAACACTACAACCCGAAACATTCAATAAAATACTTTCGCATAAATACGAGGACACCTATTATTTTTTCCCCAGCGATGCGCCCTACGATTTTGAAATGATTAAATCGAGTAAAACAGCCTTGCTAACCATTCGTAGTTTTTCATTTGAAACCTATGCCAGCAGACAGGCATACCGCAATTTTGTTAGCAATAGTTTTTTGTTGCTGAAGCTCAATCATATTCGTCAACTGATTATTGATTGCAGAAGTAATAGTGGGGGTTACTATATGGATACCTATTTCTTGCTTTCTTATTTACTCAACGAATCGAGGCCTGAATTTGATTCGGCGGTTAAAAGATTTGATACCCTGCCTTTGGAAAAATACAGCGATCCCGAGGACAGTGCTTCTATCATATATGAGGACACCACTACTCAATACTATACCAAGATCAATAGCCGCGATTTTCAATTGAAAGCCGAGCATATTGATCAATGGGAGCCAGCGCCCAATCGCTTTGAGGGGAAACTTTTTCTTATTACCGATGGCAATGTAATATCTGCAGGTGCCATTTTTGCGGGGGTATTAAAAACCCGTCGCCATGCTTATATAGTAGGAGCAGAAACGGCAGGCGGAGCGGCGGTACACAATTCGGGTGCCATCAGCTATATATTGCCTCATTCGGGATTGAAACTGAATATTCCTACCAAACGCTATTATACATTGTATGATCAGCAGCCTTTGGGAAGGGGCGTATTACCCGATAAGAAAATAGTAACCACCCCCAAGGATATCATGGGCAATGAGGATCCTGCATTGGGATATATTTTAGACAGTCTTATTCATTAATGCTAGCAATGGAATTGTACCTTTGCGGCTGCATACGAAATCGATATGAATAAAAACAATTATGTAGCCATTATGGCGGGGGGTATCGGAAGCAGGTTTTGGCCGATGAGCAGGACCGATCACCCCAAACAATTTTTGGATATACTGAATACTGGTCGCACCCTCATACAAGCTACTTACGATCGTTTCAAAAAATTTATTCCCGCCGAGAATATATATGTAGTTACTTCGGAGCAATACCACGAAATGGTGCAGAAGCAATTGCCCGAACTAGCAGATGGAAATATTCTTTGCGAGCCCAGTAGAAAAAACACCGCACCTTGTATTGCTTATATCTCTTTTAAATTACAACAACTCAATCCCAATGCCAATTTGATTTGTGCGCCGGCGGATCATTTAATATTTAATGAAGAGGGCTTTCGCCAAACTTGTACAGAGGCATTAAAGTTTACGGCTCATATCAAAGCATTGGTAACCTTGGGCATCAAACCCCATCAACCCAATACGGGCTATGGTTATATTCAACATGAATCACAGGCGGTGAGTCAGAATGTATACAAGGTAAAAACCTTTACCGAAAAGCCCGACCTGGCATTGGCCAAAACCTTTGTGGCCAGTGGTGATTTTCTTTGGAATGCCGGCATCTTTGTTTGGCAGGTTAAAAATATTCTGAAGGCATTTGAAAAATATTTGCCAGAAATATATGAAGTGTTTGATTTGGAAAAACAACATTTCAATACCAAAAAAGAAAAGACTGCTATTGCAAAAATTTATCCGCAGTGTGTAAATATTTCCATTGATTATGGTATCATGGAAAAAGCGGATAATGTATACATCATTCCGGCTTCCTTTGGTTGGAGCGATTTGGGTACCTGGGCCAGTGCCTATAATAATTTAGAGAAAGACTATTTAGCCAATGCTGTGGTAGGCAATAATGTAGTGGTAATAGATGCTACTAAAAACATTGTGCATGCCGACAATAAAAAATTGGTCCTCTTACAGGGGCTCGACGATTTTATTGTGGTAGATACCAAGGACGTATTGCTCATTTGCAAGAAGGAAAAAGAGCAAGAGATTAAAGAATACGTAGCTGAAATTAAAAGAAGCAAGGGCGATAAATTCCTTTAAGCCTTGATTTTCAGCGTTTTTCATCTTTTATTTTAAAATACTATGGGGTTTAGGCACTAATTCCTCCGCTCCCTACGTTATTAACTGACTGTATCGAAAGATATCACTAGTCATACCATTAATTAAACCTTCCTTTGCTATGCTAAAACCGATCTTGATCGCTTTTACCCTGCTATTATTGATTCCCAATTTTATTCATCGGGATATTAATGACCAGTTGGCTTATGATGGCAAGGAAAAATTTGAACCCGGCCTGGTTGCCCTGAATTCGCTCGATCAATTAGAGCAATACATTGATAAGGCCGCCGCTGAACTCCATTTTTCGGTACAATCGCCCGCCTATCCACTCCTTGTAGAAAATATTATAGCAAGAAGATTTTATCATGGTTTCTCACACCCAAGCCTAAGCGAAAATTTTATTGCAGCGCTTGCAGAAAAAACCATTGGATATGGATTGGGTTGCAAGGTGAATACCAATGAAATCATGAAGCATGAAAATGCGGCATGTAGTCAGCAGAGCATGGTGATGATGGAAATATTCCGCCGCAAGCAGATTACGTATCGCAGTGTAGGCTTTCAGCATCATTATGCCATGGAGGCGCAAGTGGCTGGTAATTGGTATTATTTAGATGCCAATATGGAACCCAATATGACTTTAGAAGAAAGAAAAGAAATCAATTGGATGGGCCAGGCCGATCAATTAAAAAAATATTATGATGCCAGTAGGTTTAAGAACCTAGATTATCAGTTTGGCAATGGCTTGATGGCTGTTAATGGCAGCATCAATGAAGTACCGGCAAAGAATGCACGCTTTTTTCAGGATTTTACAGCCATCCTTTCTAAGATAGCCTGGTGTATTCCGCTTCTTATATTGGCCTATCGCAGCCGTACTGCTAAAACCCCCAACAAGCGTTTGGCCAAAAACCATTTATATGCAGTGGGTACAGGTTCTATGTATGCAGTATAAAGGCGCTATTTGCTATTTCCTCTTTTCATTACTATAAGCAGTATTTTTGGGTAATCAAAACAGCTTTAGTATGCCCGCTATTATCAGTAAACTTCCGCATGTTGGTACCACTATTTTTACCGTGATGAGTTCCTTGGCCTTGGAGCACAAGGCCATCAATCTGGGTCAGGGCTTCCCCGATTTTCCGATGAGTGAAGCATTGGTTGACTTAGTGAATCGAGCCATGCGAGATGGCAATAACCAGTATGTACACATGAATGGTTTGCCGGCATTAAGGAATGCCTTGTCTGAAAAGATAACGGGTTTATATGGGCATCCCATTAATCCCGATACTGATATTACCGTTACGCCTGGTGGTACCTATGCTATTTATACGGCCTTCACTACTATTTTACAGCCTGGCGACGAAGTGATATTATTTGAGCCGGCCTATGATAGTTATATTCCGAATATCGAAATCAATGGCGCCATTCCAGTGCCCATTCCCATGAAATATCCCGAAGATAACAGTAAGGGATACACGATAGACTGGGACTTGGCGAAGTCAAAAGTCAATGCCAAAACAAAGGCCATTATCATCAATTCGCCGCACAACCCTACGGGGGCGGTATTGAGTACCGATGATATTGAGCAGTTGCGACAGCTGGTAGCCGGTACCGATATTTTCATCATTAGTGATGAAGTGTATGAGCATTTGATTTTCGATGAGCTACCGCACCAGAGCATCTTGCGTTATCCCGATTTATGGGAGCGGAGTTTTGTTTGTTTTTCGTTTGGCAAAGTGTATCATTGTACCGGCTGGAAATTGGGTTACTGTGTAGCACCTGCAGCCTTGATGGGCGAATTCAGGAAAGTGCATCAGTTCAATTGTTTTACTTGTAATAGTCCGGTACAATATGCCTTGGCCCAATTTATTCAACAAAAAGAACCCTATTTACAATTGGGTCGTTTTTTAGAAAAGAAGCGCGATTATTTTGCCGGCCTGATGGCAGCTACCCGTTTGCAGCCCATTGCATCGCATGGTAGTTATTTTCAATTATATAGTTACCGCGGCATCAGCGATGAGCCAGAAAAAGCATTTGCGCAGCGGCTCACTCGTGAATTTGGGGTGGCCACTATTCCAACGGCTGCTTTTTACAGTGATGGCACCGATCACAGGGTATTGCGTTTTTGCTTTGCCAAGCAGGAAGCTACCCTGGAGGCGGCGGCCAAGCGCTTGGTTGCTTTATAAAACTATTTTCATAAATCATATTAGAGACTGATGTTAGTCATATAGAAAATAAGGTTCAATTTATAGATTTGGGCTATAAAATTCTACTATATGAAAAGGATCATAGCGCCTGTCGATTTTTCTGAAGCAGCAGAAAACGCGGCACAGTATGCTGGCAACCTAGCTGCTTTTTATGGTGCAGAATTATGGCTATACCATACTTACGAAGTAATCATTCCTGTTTCAGATGTAGGCTATCCTTTTGTAAACTTGAATGAAATGCAACAGGCTGCTGAATATGAATTAGCAGCTTTTAAAGAAAGGATACAGTCCAAGATAAAACCGCTTGTTACTATTAAATACAAAGCAGAGAATACCACTTTGAGTGAGGGCTTAACGGCATTCTGTGAAGAGTTGAAACCCGATATGGTTGTAATGGGACTTTCTGGTAAAAACGCCTTGACCCGATTAGTAGTAGGCAGTAATACTATACGTACTGTGCAACAGCTCGCTTATCCGGTACTGGTAGTGCCACCCAAGGCCGATTTTATTCCGATTAGAAAAATTGGTTTTGCCTGCGATTATTCTAAACTGATTGCTACTTCACCCATTGAACCATTGAAAACTGTTGTCACCGATTTTCGTGCCGAATTATTTGTGTTGAATATAATTTATAATAGTACTTCACTGTCACCAGAAGGTAAAGAAGAGGCGATTTATATCACCGAGTTGTTGAAGGATTTAAAACCAACTTATCAAACCATCTTATCGGACGATGTTACCAATGGCATTAATTGGTTTGCAGAAAAAGAAAAAATAGATTGGGTGGTGGTGATACCACAGAAGCATAAATTAATGGATAAGATATTTAAGCGCAGCCAAACCAAGGACTTGATTTATCACACGCACTTACCTGTGCTGTGTATGCACGAATAAATTAAACGCCGAATTGTTTAAAGTGATGATCGAGGTGTTTGTGCATGGCAATGCCCCATTCCTCTCCACTAAGTTTACCAAAGAAGGGGTGTACCAGGTTGCCTAAATAATTAGGACCTCCGCTATAGAATTTGGCCATCATGGTCATGAGATTTTGTTTTTCAATATAAAAATCTCTTTCGTCTTTTATTTTAAAATTGCTGGCGGTGGGCAGGCTGTGTTTGTAAGGCTTTTGGCTGAGCAAGGATTTTTTTGCAATGGGTCCAAACAAGAGGCCAATGAAATTGCGACTCATTTTTTTATTGCTGAGCGGAATCCTAAATGCTTCGGTGCAGTGGGCAAGCATTTGCGCCACGTCCATCTTTCCCCACAAGGCCTTTGAATCTGGTGTAAGTTTCATCAGACGGTCAACAATTTCGAAATAGGGGTCTTTATTAAATAAGTTCTGCATATGCTGCTCTTTAATCCTTAATCAGCGGGAAGATAATGAAGAATACCAAATTAAACAATTAATAGGTGCAAGTTTGTATTAATATGTTTGATAGCACAGGGTTTCAGGTCAATATCAAAAGCTGTTTAGGTTTGTGAATATGTTAGGGTTTATATTGTTAAGCCATTGTATGATTAGTAAAATGGCCCTTGCTGTAATTGTAAAAAACGTAATTTTATTCACGAAATTGTTTGCATGCATACACGCGCATTGGTAATCCTGCTTTTATTGACTTTTAATGGCTATACTCAGTCCGTAGAGAAGCGTTTAACCCAAAAAATAGCCCCCTTGCTGAAGGACTTTAATGGTGATATTGGCGTGTATATCAAGTGTTTAAAAAACAATAAAGTAGTTTCCCTCGATGCAGATTCGGTTTTTCCTATGGCCAGTATTGTAAAAATACCCATTTTATGGGGCGTGCTCGAAAAACTAGCAAAAGGGGAGCTCGATTATCATCAAACATTGGTTTATCGCGACTCATTAGCATATAGTGGAGCCGATATTACTACTAATTTAAAAGACAGCAGTCGCATTGAATTGGCCAAGGTCATCCTACTCATGTTGTCTACCAGTGACAATACCGCCAGTCTCTGGCTGCAAAAACTAGCAGGAACGGGTAAACGTATCAATGAGCTATTGATGGAGGCGGGTTTTCAGCAGACCAGGGTAAATAGCAGAACCCCCGGCAGAGAAGCCAATCGTTTGCAATATGGTTGGGGGCAAACAACCCCTGCTGAAATGGGCTTGCTCTTAGAGAAAATGTACAAGGGTCAAATAATAAGTGATAGTATTTCAAAAAAAATGATTCGATTGTTGGGCAGGAATTATTGGGATGAACAAGCCCTTTCACAAATTCCGGCCAATATTTTTGTGGCCTCTAAAAACGGCGCCGTGGATGCCAGTCGCAGCGAAGTATTATTAGTGATGGCAAGGAAGCCTTATATCCTTAGTATCTTTACAAATAATAATAAGGATAAATCCTGGTCTGATAATAATGAGGCCTGGCTGCTGACGAAAAAGATTTCCGCCCTTGTTTGGAAATATTTTAATTAATCAACAACAATCAACTATATGATAAAGACTATTTGCGGACTATTTATTGGAATTTGTATGAGTAGCTTGTCGGGCATGGCACAAGCCGTACCAGCCAATTGGAATTGTAATACAAATGAGGAGTTCAATGTAAAAATTTGTCATCCTGCTACATGGAATTTTGATGATACTACCTCTGGTGCCAAGTTTTTTGTTTTTTCACCTGCAGAAAATGCGCAAGATCAATTTTCTCAAAACTTCAACTTGCAGGCTTCTAACCTAGGAGGAGAAAGCATCAATTTACAGCAATATGTGAAGTTGAATATTGTGGATATTAAAGCAAACATCAAAAACTACCAACAGGTCAGTATCAAAAATATAACAGTAAAGGGTGTACGCTGGTCGGAATTGGTATATACCGGTAATTTAGAAAACGATCCATTGAAAATAAAATTTATCCAACGATTTGCCATCGACAAAGGCAATGCATTTGTACTTACCTATAGTGCTGAGGCGAATAAACTAGATAAATTATATCCCACTGCTTTAAAAATTTTCAATAGCATTGAATTATAGTATGCAAGAAATGTTAAAATAAATATAAACAGCTATCAATCAGTTTAGCTGGTATCTATTTTGAATATACACCCATAGGAGGAACCAAATTATGAAAAAATGTTTACCCTTCATTGCCTTATTCTTTTTACTGGCAGGCTGTAAGTCCAGTAAAAACTATCTAGCACGTGCCGATGAGGACCGCACTTTGTTTGATGTAGTAAAACGCCTCAACAAATCAGCTACCGATGCCGATGCATTGGCTGCCCTGCCAGTTTTATATCCTCAGGCAGCAACGCGCCACCTTAAGATTATAGAATCGTATAGTGATTTGCGTGATATTAGCCGATGGGATAAAATTCTTAATAGCTATAACACTTTGCAAAATATGCACGATGCAATTGTAAATTCATCGCCTGCATTTAGGTTGGTAAACCCCCATTCTTATTTATATCAAATAGATAGTTGTAAGCAATTGGCGGCAGAAGATTATTATTTAAAGGGCTCCGAATTTTTATTGTACACGGGCAGAGACAATGCGAAGAAGTCCTATAATTATTTCAAGAGCGCTTCGCAGTTAGTAATAAACTATAAAGAATCAAGTGCTAAGATGGAGCAGGCTTATAACCTGGCCGTGGTGAATGTGATTATTAATCCAATTCAGGATAATTCTTATTTTAATAATTCGGGTTGGGGTAATGCCGGCTATAGTTATAGTAATGACTATTTTCAACAAAACCTGATTCGTGATTTGGGTGGATATCGCAGCAATCGTTATCCTGCCCGTTTTTATACCGAGTGGGAAGCACGCAGAGAAAATGTAAAACCCGATTGGTTGATTGATCTTACCCTTCGCAATCTAGATATACCCCGTCCTTCTATTTATTCTTATACGAAGAATCTCAATAAAAAAGTAGAGAATGGAAAAGACAGTAGTGGCAATAAAATATATCAAACTGTTTACGCTACGCTTACTGTGAATAGAGAATCATTCAATGCACGTGGTCAGATGGATTTGAATATTCAAGATTTAATTAGCCGTAAAAATATTACCTATAATAGTTATCGCGAAGACTATAGTTGGCAAGAAGAGTCTGCTACTTTTACTGGCGATAGCAGGGCCTTGAGTAGCAGTGATTGGAATTTGGTGAATAATAGAAGGTACAATGTGCCTGCTAAGCAAGATATTTTAAATGAATTGTATCGTAAGATCTACCCACAGGTAAAGAACAGGATTGTATATATGGCGGATTGGTAGTAGAAAAAATTATTTAGGCGTAGCGTCGTTTAGTGGTACTTACGGGTAAGACTAAACGATACTACGCTTTTTACTTTTCTATTATTTGCTGTGCTTGCTTACATAAAAGATAGCTGGTTCACTTACGCCGTCTCCATTTATATTTCCATCTCCCAAAGCCCGGCCTTGCTGATCGAGGGTTTGAATTGTCCATACATATTTTTTAAAACTACCTGCTGCCAGGGTAGCAGGGCTAGCCGATTGAATGGGTACAATAATAGTATCTCCTGGCAAGGGGGTGGAACAACAATTAATGATGCCTTGTACCTGCCAGTTATATTGTGTAGTGCCCCTGATTTCGGTACTGAGTAGGGGTTGATTGCTTCTAAATGCTTGCATGGCGGATTGATGGTCTAATACTTCCATTACATTTAGTCTATACCTTACCGGTAGTGTTTGCCTTGGTACCACGGGCGACCAGCGAAAGATAATAACTTGGTTGGCCACGGCAGCATCTAATACTTCTTCGTTGCTTGGTTTTATTAAGATGGGCAATTGTAAAGAAGCGAGATAAAAGCTTCTGCATTTTTCATCTGCTACCGGACTATAATCAGTGGGTCTCACCAAACTCACACAAAGCTGGTAATTATCACTGAGCAATTTACCTGTACGTTCCAACCCCGTTTTGTATTTACCGGTAAAAATCATGTTCTCCAATGGAATTACATCGCCTGCATAATAAACAGTATTGGTACTAGCCGCGGTATAAGTGGCGGCCCTGGCCAAATCGGTTCGGCCGATGACGGTACCATCGCTTAATTTAATTTCAGTTTTTATTTTATAGGTCAATTGAATACCCTGCGCAGGGGATACAAATAAACTCAATACTTCTTTTTTATCATTCCAGGATGTTATCGCAGAAGGCGGAGTAGCACTCATGACAAAATTAATCGTCAATTGCCCCTTGCTCATTTGCAAAAGGAACAGTGAAAATGCTAGTACAAATATTTTTTTCATATAAATGATGTTTATTTTCCAAAACGATATTGCAAGCCCGTACGGAAATTGCTTTCCAGGTAATTGGCGCCATTGGGAATAATTTCGTTTCCGTATTTAAAATAATTAGTGGCTAAATAATTGGTCCAGGTTAATTTCTTATTCATTTTACAATCAATGCTACAGCTGGCAATAAAATTATTGTTACCAGTGAAACTATTGTTTTTGCTGAAAGTATATTGCAATTGACCACGCAACTGCAATTTCTTTTTAGCAGCCGGCATCGAAAGTCCAGAGCTTAGTGTAAGCAGGGTAGTTTTGAAACCGGGTAATTTGTTTAGAAAATACATCACCGTAAAATCGGGCGTCATGTCTTTTTGGAGGTAGGTAGGAACGTATGTAAGCAAGGCCGTGTGGGTATTATTAGAAGTAATTAAACCAGTAAGCACATCTCTTTCATCGTATTTACTATAATTATAACTCAGGCTTAATAGGTGAATCATCTTTTCATTGCTCCAGGTATAGGTTGGATTAATGCCCAGATCATTGCTTACATTTTTAATGCCATAGGGATTGATGCCGCTATTGCTTTGAAACCCGAAATTATTGTAATTGATATTCACCGACCAGTGGTCATCGATTTGCGAAAACCAATTAAGGTTACCAATAAATTGCTTTGCCCTTAAAGAGGTATTGCTAACATTATTTACTCTTTGACCGATACTAGCCGTTACGTTGGTTTTATTTTTAAATGCATTGAAGCGGGTGTTAACGGTATAGTCTATACGATCGGGTTGCAAAAATGGATAGCCTACTGTTTGAAATCCAGCACCGAGGTATTTTACTTTTAATCCAATATCAAAATCTTTCGATTTTCTACCAATCATTCCTTCCCCTGCATAATCTTTAACAGTAGAGCTACGAGCTTCTAAAAATGGTTTGAAAGATTTGATTAAATTGGTAAGGGGTTGCGCAAGGTCCTTGGTATACAACGATTGGGCTCCTTCTACATTCATGTACCAACCCTTGGTAAAATTAATTTTAGTAACCATGCTGAGGGTAAATCCTTCCTGTGCTTTCAAACCTGGCGGTGGACTGGTAATTGAATTTACATCATCCTTCCCTTTAGCAAAGTTGAAACTCAATTCATATTTCCCTTCTCTTTCTACACCCAATTGCGCCATCCAATTTTTTCTTTTATAACTACCATTCGGTCCGCCACTAAAAAAATTGATGCCTTGTTGTGAAATACCTTTGAAAAATTTAACCCTGAATTTTCCAGGTTTTAAATCAACCCCTGCACCAAAGATGCCGATATCACCCGTACTTAAATTACTGTAGTTGAGGTACTGTGTGCCCAATTGAATTTCGGCCCATTTGTAAGTTGGATTGACCGCAAAATTATTCATTGGATTGCTGATATACTGCCCGATATTTTGTTTGCCAATATTTGCAAATGGACCAAATGCATTGGTGGGGGTGGTGGCAAAATTAAAATTAAAAGGCAGGCTCCACTTGGGCGTAGTAATAGTGGGTTGAAAATTAAACCTTACCTGATTCCAGGGTTTGCGTTGGCTAAACCCCGTCCAGCCAGCAGGATTTCTATTCAATCCATATCCTTCATAGTTCACGCCCATGGTGCCACTGACTTTTATTTTGGGAGCCGTGGTTTGAGCTGATGCCATTGTGGATAGCAGCATCAACAAAACGAGTGATTGATTTTTTTTCCTCATAGTTTTATTTTTTCCTGATCACAAATTCAAAACATTTAATGATTTCACATTCTTTGCAATCATTGTCACGGAATACAAATTTCACACAGATCCTTCCTTTCAATTCGCAACAATCAATGGCTGGCACTGGTGGTACAATAAAATTGATGCCGATATTGGTATTGTTAGGGATGCTGAAATTGCTGCCATTGTTCCAGATAATTTCTCTTGGATTTTGATAAGCACCCGTACCTGCTCCAGTAAAAGAAGGAATACTGCCACCACCATAAGTGGTAATCTTTCCAGGCACTGTACCAATTGGGGTTGCGGATGCTGTGCTCGCCCATGTAAAAGGCAGGTTCACACATTTCATACACTCTTTACCAAAATTATCGGTGATGGTATATCTTTCAACAGAGGCCCTTACTTCTGTAATGTTCGCTGTACTTAATCCACTGATGCTAAAAGATTCGGTCAATAACGTTGCATTGGGAATTTGTACATAATCATATTTCACCACTGTGGTATCCACTTTTATATCATAAGGACAACAAGCAGTATCCACCGGACAATCTGTTTTAAACCTAACCACACAGCTATCGCAAATTTTATTGCCACACCATCCATAAAGTGTAACACTGTAATTACCTGTTTGATTTGGGGTGAAATTCAGCGGCAT
>CAIOIZ010000109.1 GCA_903858475.1 uncultured Bacteroidota bacterium | reverse complement strand
TTTCAATTTGAACAACTAAAAACTAAAGACTAAAAACTAAAAACTTTAATAATAGCAACCAATTTCCCTTTTACCACAACAGCCGCTTAGAATGCATCCAGTATCTTCTTCTTCCTTACTTCCCAATCATACTATCCACACTCACCTTCCCTGGTCCTACAAATAGTATAACAAAAAAGCAAAGCAGGAATAAACTATCGGTTTGTCCATCGCCAAAAAAGTGGTGATTATGTATTTTGAACAAAGCCACTAACATGGTAATGATTATAGGAATAGTAGCCAATCGGGTGAAGAGCCCGAGCATGATGAATAAGGAACAGAAAAATTCTGCGAAGATGACCAGGGCAAGACTAAGCGTAGTTCCAATGCCCATGAAATTAATGAACTGTGCTCTGTATGCACTAAAATGTACCAGTTTGTCGTACCCATGCATAATCATTAATGCACCGGCACCTAATCTTAAGAAAAGCATGGCCGCATTAAAAGCGCCTGCAGAATACTTGGTAGAGAAGAGTTTTTTCATGATTAAATTTAATTTAGTTTTTCTTTAACAAGGTTATAAAGATACAAGCGTTTTGTTTGTAACAGTTATCCACTTATGCACAATCATTTTGGAACGGTGTTTGCAAAAGAAGCTTTATAAGTAGTTTTACAACCGGCATTAAAATGAATGAATTTACCAACATGATAAATAAAAAAACAGGATTGCTGATGGTCACAGCCATCCTTACCCTAAGTAGCCTGGCACAACCTACCCATGCCATTGCAGATCCCGAAAAACAGTACAAGGAGGCCAAGGAGTTATTTGTAAAAGAACAGTATGCATTGGCTTATCCATTGTTGCGTAATCTGAAAGCCGATTATCCCGATAACCGCATCAGCAACCATACGTATATTAATGATGATGTTAATTATTATGTTATTGTTTGTGCACTAAAATTAGAACAAGCAACAGCTGCCAACGATGCCAAACAATACATTCATCTAGTAGCGAATGAACCTCGCCGCCAAATGATGAGTTTTCATTTAGCACAATATTATTTTAAGAAAGCCGATTTCAGCAATGCCATTGATGCTTATGAAAGGGCCGGATTGGATAATCTTAGTAATACAGAAATAGCAGATGCGAAATTTGAAAAAGCTTATTGCTATTTTAACCTCAAACAATTCAGTGAAGCCAAGCCTTTGTTTGATGAAGTGCATCAAATGACCAGCAGCAAATATTATATTCCTGCTAATTATTATTATGGCTTTATCTGCTATTATGATCGCCAATACAATGAAGCACTGAAAGCTTTTAAGCTCATTGAATTGGAGCCCGATTATGTAGGAGTTGTTCCTTATTATATTGCTGAAATATTTTATTTCCAGGGTAAAAAAGAAGAAGCTTTAAAATATGGTGAATCTGTTTTAGGAAGAGGGGGAGTGCTTTATTATGATAAAGAAATGAAATTGCTATTGGGGCAGATTTATTTTGAGAAAAAGAATTTTCAAAAAGCCTTGCCCCTATTACAGGATTATGCAAACCAATCCGACAAAGTAAGCAAAGAAGTTATTTACGAACTGAGCTATTGTAATTATGAAGCCGGCCAATGGCGCAAAGCCATTGATGGATTTAAGCAATTGAGCAACGAAAAAGATTCGATGGGTCAAAATAGTATGTATCTTTTAGGCGATTGTTATCTTAAAATAGGCGAGAAGGCCAATGCCCGCAACGCCTTTCAGTACTGCGCCTACAATAGCAGCAATGCCCAGCAACAACAGGTCTCCCGCTTTCATTATGCCAAACTTTCTTATGAATTGGGCTATCAGGATATTGCGCTGAAAGAAATGAAATCCTATTTACATGATTATCCTGGTAGTGAATATGAGGCTGAAGCAAAAGAAATAATGGTGAGCTTACTGGCCAATACGAGCAATTATGCTGAAGCACTTATATTGTATGAATCTTTTGCAAAGCCAACTGCGTCTATGCAAAAGGTTTATCCCCGCATTCTTTTTGGAAGGGCCGTGGAATTGATCAACGATCAACAATTGAATCGAGCAGAAGAGTTGCTGAACAAATTGTTGCTATTGCCTACCAGTGCCATCACCGCCTATGCTAATTTTTGGAAAGCAGAGATTGCCTACCGACAGGATCAATATGATTTGGCCATCCGCCAGGGCAGCTTATTCTTAGAAGCCAATGTGCCTGCATTGGGTGAAGCCAACACAATAGCGGCCAAATACAACCTCGGATATGGTTGGTTAAAAAAAGAAAACTATAAACAGGCACTGAGCTATTTCGAACCTATTTCAAAATCAAACACTACGGCCACCCCGCTGGAGCAGGATGCTTTTGTACGGGCTGCTGACTGCTATTATATGAACCGCGATTTTGCCAAGGCGGATGCCATGTATAGCTCGGTCGTCAACAATGCCTTGCCACTGAGCGATTATGCCTTATTGCAAAGAGCCATGATTGCAGGCGTGAAATCTAGCGTAGAAAAAATAAAAGTGTTGAATTCAATTCCCCGTCTTTACCCTAATAGCAGTTTGGTGCCTGATGTGAATATGGAAATTGCAGATACCTATATGGGCGATGAAAAATTCAGTAACGCGATTCCTTATTTAACCAATATTATTAACCTGAAAGAAGCGGGTGGTTTAAAACCAAAGGCCTACCTCAAATTGGGATTGAGCAATTATAATATTGATAATAATAAAGAGGCATTGAAATATTATCAAGTGTTGATACAAACTTATCCCCAAAGCGCTGAGGCCGATGAAGCAATGGACAATATTAGAAATATTTATGTAGAAGAAGGAAGACCGAATGATTATGTAGACCTGATGCAAAAAAATGGAAAAACTATTTCTGTTACCGAAGCAGATTCGCTTACCTATGTAGCCGCACAAATAAAATACGATGCAGGTGATTGCACAGCAGCCATCAATGGCTATAATAATTACCTGAGTAGATACGCTAATGGTGCCTATGCATTAGAAGCCAATTATTTTAGAAGTGATTGTTACAACAAAGCAAAGGATTGGAACAATGCTTTAATTGGATACACTTATGTAAACCAAAAAGGACAAAATAAATATTTTGAAAAAGCCAGTTTAACAGCTGCTCAAATCAATTATTTTGAATTGAAAAATTATGCAGCGGCCAAAACATTCTTTCAATCATTATTACAGGGGGCAATGAATCAAGACAATCGTTTGGAAGCCCTCCGTGGTATTGTACGTTGTTTCTTTCAGTTGAAAGAGTATACGGCGGCTAATGATGCGGCCAAGGAATTACTCGGTAAAAAGAATATCAGCACCGATGATAAATCTATTGGATTCCTGGTATTGGGTAAATCGCAACAACTCAATAACGATTGTGCAGGCGCCATCCTTTCTTTTAAATCTTGTGCAGCTATTAATAAATCGGCCTGGGGTGCCGAAGCAAGGTATGAAATTGCCAATTGTCATTTTACCAGCGGTAATATGAGTGCTGCCGAAAAAGCAGCCATGGCCACTATCAAAGAAACGGGTAGCTATGATAATTGGGTAACCAAGAGCTATATTTTATTGGGCGATATTTTTATGCAACAAAAAGATTATTTCAATGCCAAAGCCACTTACGAAAGTGTGGCGAAGAATGCTTCTATTCCTGAATTGAAAAGTGAAGCCCAACAAAAATTTGAAGCAGCCGCAGCAGCAGAAAAAGAAAATTCAAAAATTTCCAATTAATGAAAAAAAATATTGCCCATACCATGCGTACTTATCGATTGTTCTTTTCACTCATTGCTATTTCATTAATGAGTATACCTGCCATGGGCCAGGTGTCAAAAGATACTATTCGGCCCAGCGTTTCCATTACCTCTTCTTATAAGCCGGTATTGCGCAATGCAGTAAAAATAAATTTTTCAGGCGCTCAAATGAATGCCGATACCAGTCATCCTGCCCTTCAATACAATATCCCACACCAGTCATTGTTCTATGCCTACCAGCCCATCTCTTTGAGGCCATTGGCTTTGCAAAACGATACGAATTTGTATTTGGGCATGCGCCATTTTATCAAAGCAGGCTTCGGGAATTTTGCTACCCCTTATGTAAGCGCAGGCTTTAGTTTTGGTGACGGACGAAAATCATTACTCAATCTATATGCAGACTATATTTCTAGTAAAGGAAAAATAAAGTACCAGGATTATGCATTGATGAACATTCAGGCCGCTGGAATTTTCATGACTCCTAAAAATGAGTTTTCATTGGGTGCTGCCTACCATAGTTATAATTACAATTTATATGGCTATGATAAAAGCTTGTATATGAATTATAGCAAACAGCAGGTAGAACAGCCCATGCAGGATATCGTCATCAATGCTGCATTGCGAAATACGGCTCAAGGTGAATTTGGAATCAGCTATAATCCCCGTGCAGTAGTGAGTATATTTAGCAATAAGGATAAAGTAAGTGAAAGTACCATCGCCATCAATGCACCCATACGCAAACAATTTGGTGATCTTTTTGCACTGAACATTGGCCTCAATGCCGACCTCACTACTTATACCAGTAAGAACCTCGTCAACAATGTTAAAATTTCGAACAATGTATTGCAGGTAGCACCTTCACTTATTTTTGCCTCTCCTCGATTTAGTGTTAATGGGGGCATCTTACCAACTTGGGACAATGGCAAGTTTGTGTGGTTGCCTAACGTATATGTAGAAGCGCAAATTCAAGAAAAAGTATTTTTACTGCAAGCGGGCTTTGTAGGCAGAATGGTTAAAAATACCTATCGTCAGTTAGCCAGTATCAATCCCTATTTGGCTACCCTCACTGCTCAGCAAAATACCAAGGAAACAGAATTGTATGGCGGTATTAAAGCTACCCTGAACAAGCATTTTAATTTCAGTGCCAAAGTTGGCATCATCGGGTATAATAACCTGGTCTTATTGATCAACGACACGGCCACTGATATGAAAGCGTTTACAGTAGCGAATGAACCCAAGGCAAATAATTTACGCATTCATGCCGACCTGAGTTATATCAATCAGGATAAATTTACTTTAACAACGGGGCTTACCTTCAATGGCTATACAGGCTTGCAAAATAATTTGAAAGCATGGAATACCATTCCAATGGAAATAACTTCTTCCCTGCGTTGGTGGGCTTTTAAGCAAGTATTGTTGAAATCGGATTTGTATGTATTTGGTGGCGGTAATTACCTCTTGAAAGGCAACCAAAGCAAGGCCTTCAATGGTGGTACCGATTTGAGTGCTGGGGTGGAATTTAAAATCAATAAAATGTTCAGCGCTTGGATGGACGTTAATAATATCTTCAATAATAAATATGAGCGCTGGCACAATTACGAAGTATATGGCTTGAATTTATTGGGTGGAGTAAGGCTTAGTTTCTAATTCATTCCTATTCATCCGAAGCTTGTACGACTCGTTTGAACTGCCTACCTTTGCGGCAATGCCAGAGGCAGTATCATTATTTATTGTGCATGAATCAGTACATCGCTACTTTTCTTTTTCAATATAAGGTTTGTCCTTTACCGGGTCTAGGACATTTATTGGTACAAGTGGGTGCAGCCAAAACCGATATAGTCAATCATCAATTATTGGCTCCCGTACCTGCCATTGTCTTTTCCTCCACTGAAATAGCATCGGAAGAATTCATTGAATACCTTGCTACCAAACGAAAGGAAAGTTTCGAAGCTAGTAAGGCAGCTCTTTCAATTCATGTTGAAGCCATCAGAAAGGGAATGCCCTTGGATCAGATTGGACAATTCAGTAGTCAGGAAGAGGGGCGATTAATTTTTCATCCCATTGCAATTGATCCATTATTGTTGCCAGCTACTCAAGCAGTACGCGTGGTACATCCCGATTCAGAACATGCCATCTTGGTTGGAGATAAAGAATCGACCAATACGGCCATGACAGAATATTACAATGAAGAACTGGCTCCAAAAGATAGGTGGTGGATTGGGGCATTGGTTGTAGCCGCTATTGCCATTGGCATAATTTGGTATTATTGCGATGCGGAAGGCTGCAATGGTAATTTTGGTAATGTTGCCCTTGTACTTGGTTGATGTAAACTACTTAACTGCACTTAATGAATACTCGAAATAATATCCTTAGGCTTTCAAAAAGATTTTCTGCATGATTCGTTATACAAAATGTCCCCTCTGTTCTTCTTCTGATATACATCCGGCATTAACCATTGTAGATTATACCGTGTCGCAGCAACCCTTTGCTGTTTTGCATTGCAATGCTTGTACGGCTCGCTTTACACAGGACATTCCAAGTCAAACCGAGATCGGCGTTTATTACCAGGCCGATTCCTATGTGAGTCATACTGATACCCATAAGGGATTGGTCAACCGATTGTATCATTTGGTCAGGAGCCGCACTCTGCAGACAAAAAAAAATTGGGTCAGCAAACATACTGGTAGGCGAACAGGCCATTTATTGGATATAGGATCGGGAACAGGTGCTTTTTTAAATTGCATGCAAACGGCTCAATGGCAATGCACGGGATTAGAGCCAGATGAATCCGCGCGCAAAATTGCGTCTACCCGTTATGGTATTGAAGCAAAATTGCCAGAACAATTATTTCAATTAGCTCCTCAATCATTTGACGCCATCACTATGTGGCATGTATTAGAGCATGTACATACCCTGCATGATTATGTGCAGCAATTGGCTTCCTTGATAAAACCCGATGGAAAAATATTTATTGCAGTCCCCAATTATACTAGCCTTGATGCAGATCTATACCAGGCACATTGGGCAGCCTATGATGTGCCAAGGCATTTGTATCATTTTTCTCCTGCAAGCATGGAACAACTATTGAGCAAGCATCAATTAAAATTGGTAGCAATCCAACCCATGTGGTACGATAGTTTTTATGTAAGCATGCTCAGTGAAAAATATAAAAATGGCAAGGGGAATTTTATAAAAGCCTGCTGGAATGGTTTGCGTTCCAATTTAAAAGCCCTTCGCAATCCCAGGTATTGTAGTTCACTGGTATATGTTATTGAGAAGAAGTAAGTAAAAGATTGAGGTTAAGGGAAAGGTTTAGGGTTTAGAGGTTTAGGGAAAGGTTGAGATTAAGGTTAAGATTGAGGGCTTCCTAAATTAAATCAGTTTCAATTTGAACAACAACTAAAAACCAAAAACTAAAAACTTTTATCCCATCCAGTATCCCCAGTCGCTGTAGACCAACCTCCAACTCTTTCTCACTGCATCCTTCCCTCAAACACCTTCGGCCAACGCTTCCCCGTGATATACATTTTTTTAGTCGTACTATCATAGGCAATGCCATTCATTACGTCCGTTCTACCCGGAATGATTTCTTTGGGAAAATATTGTTGTGGTAATCCACTGATGACTAATCTACCTACCACATGTCCATTAGCAGGATTGATTTTAATGATTTCATCCTTCTGCCAAATATTGGCGAAAATAAAGCCATCCACATATTCCAATTCATTGACCAATTGCACAAATCCTGTATTGTCTTTAACCTGTAGGGTATTTCTAACAGAAAAATCAGCAGGATTTACAAAATAAATATTGGCAGTACCATCGCTGATGATTAAGTCGGTGCCATTATTTGTCATGCCCCAACCTTCATATGGCCAACGAAGGGTTTGAATGGGTTTGGTAATGTCTTTTTCATCATACACATACACAATATGACTCTGCCAGGTTAGTTGGTATATTTTTCCTTTAAAAACATTGATGCCTTCACCAAAAATAATATTGCTGCCCATATTGTGTTTTTGTTCCACTTTGCCCGTTTTAATGTCGGAAATCTGCAAGGCAGAACTTTCAAATTCACCCGTACCTTCATAAAACTTACCCTTATAAATCTGTAAGCCTTCCGTAAAAGCACCCGTATCATGCGGAAACTGATTGCTGATGGTAAAAGTCATGGGTGCAGCCACTGGCACATTTTCCCTGGCTACAATTGGTATTTCCGGGTCATCATTGTCATTGCCATTACAAGCGGCAAGTATCAGTAACGATATAATGGATAAATATTGCTTCATGTTATTTAGTTAAGTCTGCAGCAAAAATAGGAAAGATGAATAGCAGGCTGCATCTTTTATTGATAAAAGATTGTAAATATTATTTTTTCTATCCCTCCCCCTTATTTTACTTGCTTAAATTGGTTTTTCGGTGATGACAAAACTAATATTCCTTTCCTTTAAGTGGGCAAGCATAAATTCAAAACAGGCAGGGTGCTTTCCAACCAACTCTGGCGGGAATACGCCTTTTTCTGTAAAATAATTATTTACCAATAACCTAACTGCTCCGGTGCAAGTATAGCCAGTGGTGCGGCTCATAGAGGAAATTTCAGTGGCAGCATCGTATTCATCATATAAAAGGCAACCAATTGATTTTTTACTATCGTTAATGGTTACACGCATTAAGGTGAATTCCGGCTCTGTAGGTCCCAGTTTCCATTGATTAAAAAGTACAGCAGAAGTAAATGCTCTTGGCACAATGGTTTGTCCTTTGTATTCAATGGGGTTGGTATCTAAAAATCCGGCTTTTAGCAAAGCTTGAATCAAACTGATATGGCCAGGATAGCGCAATGTTTTTTCCTTCATATCAGGAATATGCGACATGGTAAACAATAGCGAACGAAGTCCATCTGTATTAAATGATTCTAGGGTGCCAGGTTTTTCAAAGTCAATCAATTCGGGTTCACTCAAAGCAGGTCGGGTAACGATATGCCCATTTTCTTGGTACCGGGCTGGCCTGGTATATTCTTCCAATACATCAATAGGAGAAAAAGGCGCTTTGTATTCAAATGGCAATATTCTTTGTTTGGGTAATCCGCCTACCAGGCATTCAAAAGATTGTATTTGCATCGACTCATTGTAGTGGCCCAATACCAAATTGCTTAATCCGGGTGCAACACCACAATCAGTAATAGCGGTCACCCCATTGGACTTGGCCAGTGCATCTAATTGCAATGCATCTTCTGCAAAAAAAGAAATGTCTACTACATTTTTTTTAGATAAAATAATGGCTTCCAGTGCAGCATACCCCATAAACCCAGGTACTGCATTTACTACATAATCAAAGGAAGCTAACAGCGAAGGATAATTGTTGAAATCACCTAAGTCTGTTTGTACAGTTCGAATAGCAGCACATTTTTTTTGGAGTATTTCCAATGAAACAGGACTGAGGTCAAATGAAGTAACATCAAAATCTTTTGCAAGATCAATGGCAATAGCACGACCAACCATGCCTGCTCCTAATACAGCGATGTGCATATAAAAATAGTTTACCCGAAACCGGGAGATGAAATAATAATTGAATAGAAAAGGCCAGTAACTGGCAGTGAAAGTATTAGCAGACTACCGATGTGCCATTCATCATAATGGATACATAGGCAGACAGTCGGTAAAAACGGGCATAAGAAAATTGCTGCTGCATGGTGTAAAGCTAGTTAAAAAGATCAATAGGAAAATTCTACTTTTTCGTAAATATCATAATCCCCTGCCGATAATTGCCATTCGGCTCTGTAATTGGATTTGAACACAAAACCACCTTTATCGGTGCCTACAAAGCTCAGTGAACATGGACTGAACGTTGGTTGAACGCAACCCTGTACTTCTACGCCTACAAATATTTGTTTGCCACGTAATACAATATTGTAACTGCTCAAGTCGAACTCAGGCATTTTTTTATTCGACCATACCATTTGACTATTTACCAATAAACCAATCGAATCGCTGAGTAAATCTATGCCCGGCAAGCCAGCATTTACGTCGCGTATATGTAATTTAAACAAACAAGAATCGCAGCTATTGTTGACTTTGAATTTCACCGCATCTAGTTTGTATTCTGTTTCAGGCAAGTTGATGATTCGTCCAATTTCGCCTCCAGTGCGTTCATAATTCCAAGCCCTGAAATAGGCAGCACTTTCAATGATGCTTCCACTGCTACTGCGGTTGCTAAAGGATTTTACGGTGATGTCTTTCATTTCTTTGAATGACTCTGATAGCTTGAATATGGACTGCTGCTTTGCTTGCCCAACCGTTATTTTTAAGGGAATAAAGCCAATGGAACTGATGATAATGGTATCTGTTTTCTTTGCTTTGGCAACATAAAAATTAAAATAACCAGTGCTATCAGTAAGGGTACCTCTCTTGGAATTTAATAATCCAACGGAAGCACCTCTAATGAATTTGCCATTTTCGGCATCCTGCACTTTTCCCCTGATTTCAGATTGCGCGAAAGCAGTTGAAAAATAGGAACATAAACAAAGAAAAAGAATCGCCCTCAGCACTGTGTATTTCATTTGATAACCTAACTGTGATTTATTTGGAATGGTAAATATACCAAAGACCAATGGGCTTGTAAAAACTTTTACAGGAACGGCGAACAGTAGTATAGCTAATATAAAAAACAGCCAGGATGATTTTCCTGACTGTTTTTCTTTAATATTATTGGAAGGCCCTACTTATTTTTTCTTTGGCGCTGCTTTCTTTTTTACGGCTGCTTTTTTAGTCGCTGCCTTTTTCACAGCAGGCTTTTTGGTTCCTGCCTTTTTAGTCTTTGTATCAAAGGCCTTTGGATCCTGGGATAGAATTATTTTTTTGATGTCTTCCAAAGAAACCGTGATCAAATCTTCTTCGCTGTATTTGCTATCATCGGCTTTCTTGCCCAGCTTAAGCATCTTTTTACCAAAGCGAATAAATGGACCCCAGCGACCATTTTCAATGGAGATTTTTTCGTCTGTCCATTGCTGTATGTAGCGATTGGCTTCTTTACTAATTTTTGCTTCAATCAACTCATTGATGTCTTGTGTGGAAAGTGCATCAAAATTATATCGGCGGGGTACGTTGATGAATAAATTGTTCCATTTAATAAAAGGACCGAATCGGCCTTTGCCTTTAGTAACAGGTTTGTTGTCAAATTCTGCTACGGGTGCTTCGGCTTGTTGTTTTTCTAGAATTATTGCAATGGCCCTATCAAGGTCTACCTCCAATGGTTCTTCACCACGTGGAATACTTACGAAAGCATCTCCCCATTTTACATAAGGCCCAAATCGGCCAACATTTACCAATACTTCTTTGTCTTCATAGCTGCCCAATTGCAAAGGCAAGCGAAACAAATCCATGGCATCTTCCAAAGAAATGGTTTCGATACTTTGTGTTGCTTTTAATTTGGCAAAGCGTGGTTTTTCTTCGTCCTCCACTTTTCCTATTTGTACCATCGGACCATAACGGCCCATTCTTGCAATCACCGGTTTACCACTGATGGCATCGATGCCCAAGTCCCTTTCACCCTTTGCTCTTTCTGCTGTTTCGAGGGTATGTTCTACATCTTTATGAAAGGGCTTATAAAATTTAGCCACCATACTATTCCACTTAATCTTTCCCTCTGCTATTTTATCAAATTCTTCTTCAATGCTGGCAGTAAAACCATAATCCATTACATCATTAAAATGTAAATGCAGGAAATCGGTTACTACCAATCCTAAATCGGTTGGTGTTAATTTACCTTTATCTGCACCAGTATTTTCGGTGTCGGTTATTTTTTTAATCTGGTCTTTTTCAAGCTTTAATATTTGAAAGCTTCTTTGCACTCCTTCTCGGTCGCGCTTTTCAACATAATTTCTTTTGATGATGGTGCTGATGGTAGGAGCATAAGTACTCGGCCGGCCAATACCCAATTCCTCTAGTTTTTTAACCAGCATCGCCTCTGTATAACGAGCAGGTGGGCGACTGAATCTTTCTGTGGCAAGCATTTGTTTGAAGTCGAGTAATTGGCCCACTCGTAAATCGGGTAAGCGACCATCGTTTTGATCCTCTTCTTCATCCTCATCGCGGCTCTCCATATATACTTTTAGGAAGCCATCAAATTTCAATACTTCTCCAGTGGCAGTTAATTCTTCTTGGTTGGTGCTAATGGTAATTTTTGCAACTGTTTTTTCCAGTTCAGCATCACTCATTTGTGAAGCAATGGTGCGTTTCCAAATCAAATCATACAAGCGATCTGTTTCAGGATCGAAGCTACTTCGATTATTCATATACGTTGGTCGTATCGCCTCATGCGCTTCCTGTGCATTTTCGTTTTTATTCTTGTATTTTCTTATCTGAATATATTCTTCTCCAAAGCTGCTTCCAATTTCCTGCCGAATATCTCCAATAGCCGTTTCGCTCAAGGAAACACTATCGGTACGCATATAAGTTATCTTTCCACTTTCGTACAGTCTTTGTGCCAATAACATGGTCTTGCTTACGCCATAGCCTAATTTACGACTGGCTTCTTGTTGTAAGGTAGAAGTGGTGAAGGGAGCGGCCGGTGTGCGCTTACCAGGTTTTACCTGAATGTCTTTAATTGTATACCCCGCACCAAAGCAAGACTGTAGAAATTTTTCAGCATCAGCAGCAGTACTGAATTTATTGCCTTCTGCTTTAAAGGCTACTTCTTTATTATTTAAATCAGTAGCTATAAATTGTGCTTCCACTTTGAAACTACTGCTACTGATAAATTTATTGATTTCTCTTTCTTTTTCTGCAATTAAACGAACGGCCACACTCTGTACGCGACCGGCACTCAAGCTGCGTTGCATGCCTATTTTTTTCCAAAGCACGGGTGATAATTCAAAGCCCACAATCCTGTCCACAATTCTTCTAGCTTGCTGTGCATCTACCAAGTCCATGTTAATGGTACGTGGATTTTGCACAGCTTTTTGAATGGCTGGTTTAGTGATTTCATGGAATACAATCCTTTTGGTTGTCTTCGGATCTAATTTTAAAACTTCTGCTAAATGCCAACTGATACTTTCTCCCTCACGGTCCTCATCCGATGCCAACCAAACTTCACCTGATGACTTGGCTAATTTTTTTAATTCTGCTACTACTTTTTGTTTTTCAACTGGTACTATATAAGTAGGTGTAAAATTATTTTCAAGGTCAATGCCCATATCCGCTTTTTCAAGATCACGAATATGTCCAAAGCAACTCTTTACCTGAAAATCGCTTCCCAGAATTTTTTCAATGGTTTTTGCTTTTGCAGGGCTCTCTACTATTAATAAATTTTTAGCCATAATGGTATGCCCTTTTGGGGCGAAAAAAAATGTTTTTATACTATTCCTGTTTTTCTGACCAACTCCATCTGCTCCTTTTTGGAGGGGCTGCAAAGGGCTGTAACGCAATAGGGCACTGTGTTTTATTCGATTAGTGCCTTGTTCGTTGCCGACAATTCGCATGCTCCAAACAACTGCAATATTAGTTTAAAATTGAAAATTCCAAATTTTTCTTGTGCAGCGTATTGATTAGTTCATCAGTTTAAAGAAATTCTACGACTTGTTTTTTTACAGCAGAATCATGATAAATTTTTCGATGACCAAGTCCTTTAGTAATTATAAATTGAATATTAGCCAACTGGTCTTCTTGTACTTTTATCACATCCGATACAGGGGTAATTTCATCTTGTTCATCATGTACCCACAATACACTTGCCTGTATGTTTTTCATGGCTCTTCTAATCGAGTACCAAGCCGTTGGTTTTCCACCTGCTTCAAAAATGAGTTGATGAAAGGCAGCTTGAACTGCTTGGTTGTGTAGTGCCAGCATTGTAAATGCTTGCCTCACCGCTGTACTTGTTTCTGTAGCTGGTGCTATTAATACCACTCGGGTATCAATGCTATGTGGTAAATTTTCTAATGCAAGACTAAGCGCAATGCCACCAAAAGAATGCGCTATAAAACCATCGGGCATACCATAGATGGATGCAATTTCGCGGATCATCATACTATATATAACAGCATTGACCATTTTTCCATCACTATAGCCATGTGCGGGTGCATCAAATGCCAATACCCGATATCCTTTTTGGGTGAGGGGCTTGATATAACTTTTGAATTTATAGGCCGCTGACCCAAACCCATGTAATATTAATATGGTTTTACTATAGCCAGCTTCATTGGCAGGTAAAAATTCCCAACCCACGATCTTACGATCCTCCAACTTAAAATAGATGGATTGGGCCGCTTTAAAAATACTTGGCACCTGCGGCTTCGATTTCATGTAGGGGGTACAGAATAGTTCAAAAGCCGCCGCTGCCGCCCTTTTTTTAGATACCAGGGCTAATATCTTAAATTTTGTTTGTATGTAAGCAATTCCTAGTCTTTGCGAAACTTTCATATTTCAAAGATACCTCTTATGAAGATAGTCAATGTAGGTAGCTACTTGCCAGCCCCAACTGCCTTGCCTGTACTTGCGGTGAACAAATTGTATTTGCAGTAATTAAAACAAGTTTTTCCGATTTGGTAATAGTACTTAGGTTTGCAACCCGAAATTTGCATTATGTACAATATTACATTTAAGTTTGAACAGAAAGGTCTGGAGCCCATTAGCCTGTATAATATCGAATCCGACCAATCAATTTTAGAAGTGGCACTAAAGCATGACATTGAATTGCACCACAATTGTGGCGGCGTTTGTGCTTGTAGTACCTGTCATTTATATCTCGAAAAAGGCGAGGACCTGGTAGAAGAACTCAGCGAGAAAGAAGAAGATTTTATAGATCGTGCTGTGAATCCCCGCCTCAATTCTAGATTGGGCTGCCAATGTATACTGCTAGGTAAAGGCGGCGAAATAGTGGTAACCCTTCCCGATCAAACCCAATTTTTAGGCGAATAATACTTTTTTACACCCAAATCAATTACGATGACTTTTGAGCCTCCCATTCACTGGAACGATTATGAAGATATTGCCATGAAATTGTATGAACGATTCGGTAACGATTTTGGAGAAAGTAAGATTTATCGCATTCGGTTTACCGACCTGCATCAATGGGTGCTTGAAATTCCTAATTTTGCTGGTACAGCAGCAGAAAGCAATGAAGGCCATTTGGAAATGATTCAAAGCACTTGGGTATACGAATGGAGAGATGCACAGAAATAAGGCATACTATCCAGCCGCTTACAAAATCAGGGTGCTAGTATAGTTGCCAGTCATCATTGCCACTGCTTTATTGTATTTTACTGTACTTCTTCAATTCTAAACACCCTTTCATGAATGTACTCCAACAATTTCAGCCAATTACCTGTTTCGTTTTTGATGTCGACGGCGTTTTAACAGATGGTAGTATCCTATTGTTAGAAGATGGACAAATGGCTAGGCAAATGAATATCAAGGACGGGTATGCGATGCAGTTAGCAATCAAAAAGGGCTATCGCATTGTAATCATCAGCGGCGCTACGTCCTTTGCTGTAAAAGAAAGGCTGGCCAAATTAGGTGTTACAGATGTTTTTATGAAAATAAACAACAAAAAAGAATGCCTGCTATCCTATGTAGAAGCAAATGGGTTACAATGGGAACATGTATTGTTCATGGGCGACGATATTCCTGATTATTCTACTATGCAAATGGTAGGCCTTGCTGCTTGTCCTTCGGATGCGGCTACTGAAATAAAACAAATCAGTCATTATATTGCCCCTCTTGCTGGCGGAAAAGGTTGTGCTAGAGATGTAATAGAAAAGGTATTAAAATTAAATGGCCATTGGGAATTGAATACAGGCATTGCCGCCATTTGATCGATTCATTCTGTCCCTTTTCTAGGGTATCTCCCGATTATCGTTTTACATTGCTTAATTTCGGCTACGAATTCAAAAAATGAAACAGATTACCGCATTTGCACGTCTGGTACGTTGGCCTAACCTGGTTTTCATTGTGATTACACAATGTTTGTTTTGGTATGCGGTGGTTAAAACAAAAATGCCCGATCAGTTCTCCGTTTTTTTCTCCGACAAATATTTTTTTTTATTGGTGATTGCATCGGTATTGATTGCAGCAGCAGGGTATATAATCAATGATTATTTTGATATCAATATTGATGCCGTAAACAAGCCCGATAAATTGGTCGTTGATAAAATCATCGGCAGGAGATGGGCCATTATTTTGCACATCTTGCTTTCTTTGGCAGGCATCGTTCTTAGTTTTTATATAGATGTACACCTGCATAGCTATTGGTTGGGCTTGTCCAACACAATTTGTGTGTTTTTATTATTTGGATATTCTATTTCCTTAAAAAAGAAATTATTAATCGGCAATGTGTTGATTTCGGCACTTACGGCTTGGGTTATAATTGTAGTGTATTTATCGGTGCAGTTTGTTTTTAATCATCAATTAAAATCAAACACAATTGACACAAGCGAATTGAACAGCCTTATCCGTATTAGTTTATTATATGCAGGATTTGCTTTTGTGATATCACTAATTCGGGAAGTAATCAAGGATATGGAAGACCGCGATGGCGATGCCCGATATGGATGCAAAACCATACCCATTGTTTGGGGCATCCCGGTGTCTAAAGTTTTTACTGCAGTGTGGTTAATCGTTTTAATGGCCGCTATCTGTATTGTTCAATTATATGTTTTACCCTTTGGTTGGTGGTGGAGTGCGCTCTATGGTATCGGATTAATTCTTTTACCCCTTGCTTGGATTTTTAAAAAATTATACAATGCCCAGGGTCCATCCGATTATCATGTAATTAGTGTGGCTGTTAAATGGGTAATGCTCAGTGGCATTCTTTCCATGTTTTTTTTTAAATTATACGCCTGATTTTATTAGATAAATTTCTTGATTTTTATGCAGCCCATCATTCTTGCCTCTCAATCTCCCCGAAGAAAACAATTATTAGAATGGGCCGAAGTGCCTTTTGAAATAATCGTACAAGAAACAGATGAATCCTATCCGCCAACATTACCGGTGGAAGAGGTAGCTATTCACATCGCTCGAAACAAAGCACTGGCCATTGTAGAGGCAGTACATCCATCGATACCGGTACTGGCTGCCGATACCATCGTGGTATTGGGCGATGAAATTATTGGCAAGCCAAAAGACAGGGCCGATGCCATTCGAATTTTGACAAAATTATCCGGACAAGCACATCGTGTTATCACTGGGGTAGTGATTTTGCAACATAGCAAAGAAATTGCTTTTGCCGATACTACGCATGTTCAGTTTCATACACTTACCCCCGCACAAATAGCATTCTACGTAGATAAATACCAGCCTTTTGATAAAGCCGGTGCCTATGCTATACAAGAATGGATTGGTGTGGTAGGCATTCAATCAGTAGTGGGCGATTTCTATAATGTAATGGGCTTGCCTGTAAGTAGAGTGGTGCAATCCCTCCAATCTTTAGGAGAATAAAACAAATACATTGCTTTGTTTTAATATATAATTTCGGTCTCATAACCTATTCAATGAACAATGACCGAACGACTACTCCAGTATATCTGGCAATTCAAGTATTATCATTCCAATCATTTTATTAGTACTGATGGAGATCCCATTCAAGTTATTCATCCTGGACTATTGAATACTGGCCAAGGTCCCGATTTTGCCAGTGCGAAAATTAAAGTAGGCAATACTATTTGGGTGGGCAGTGTGGAATTGCATATAAAAAGTGCTGACTGGCAGCTGCATAAACATAGTCTTGATCCCAATTATAAAAATGTAATCCTGCATGTAGTATGGCAACATGATCAAGAATTATTGTTGCCCTTTCCAACGATTGTATTAGAAGATAAAGTGCCCATTTGGCGTTTGAAGAAATACGATGAATGGATGGCGGCTAAACAATTTATTCCTTGTGGGAACAGCCTTGTTTCCATACCTGCCTTAATAGTCAACTCTTGGAAAGAAAGATTATTGGCGGAAAGATTACAAGAAAAAGCCATGGGCATTATTGAAAGATTACAGTCCAATCATTTTCATTGGGAAGAAGTTTGTTGGTGGTTGCTGGCCAATAATTTTGGCATGAAGGTCAATGCAGAAGCATTTGAAAAAATTGCCAGCACAATTCCACTATCGGTACTAACTAAACACAAAGTATCTATACATCAACTAGAGGCGCTATTATTGGGGCAGGCGGGTTTCCTAGAAGAAAATTTTACCGAAGATTATCCTTTACTTTTACAAAGGGAATATCGCTTTCTGAAAAAAAAGTATGCACTCCCCGATATTCATATACCCGTTTTTTTTCTTCGCATGCGTCCCGCTAATTTTCCCACCATACGTTTGGCGCAATTGGCCATGTTGGTACATACCAGTCTGCATTTGTTTTCAAAAATAATTACGGCAACAGACTTAGCTGCCATTCGTTCTTTGCTGCAAGTAACCGCTAATGATTTTTGGCATTATCATTATCGAATGGAAGAGGCAACTGAATTTCATCCCAAAAAACTGGGCGATGATATGATCGATACCATTTGTGTCAACACCATTGTGCCGCTATTATTTACCTATGGCTTATATCAAAATAAACAATCGTACAAAGAAAAAGCCATTGCCTGGTTACAGCATATCAAGGTAGAAAAAAACAATATTATTGCTGGTTTTTTGGATATTGGTATCCCCGTTCAATCCGCTTTTGATAGTCAGGCATTGTTACAAATGAAAAAACAGTACTGCAATAAAAAACGCTGCCTTGAATGCAGCGTTGGAAATTATTTGTTAAAAAAACAAGTTTAGATCCAGTGATAGCTGGCTGCAACAATCAAGTCGGGATGTAGGCTTTTGATTACTGGGCAATGATCGCCTGTTCTTTCTAAGATTGTTCTGTCTTTTTCCTCGGGTACAGCAGCTGCGGGCAAACGAAGTACCACTTCAATCTTGCCTATTCTTCTTGGGTCTGGATACATGTGCTTGGTAACATCAATACTAGTATCTTTTAAGTCGAGGCCCATGTCTGCTGCTTTAATGCCCATGGTGGTAATCATACAGGTAGCAAGGCCAACGCAGATAGTGTCGGTGGGACTAAATCTTTCCCCCTTCCCTCTATTATCAGTAGGGGCATCTGTTTCAATTTGAGTGCCACTTTGTAAGTGGGTACATTCACATCGGAGATCTCCTTTGTATAAAACGGTAGCTGTCATGTTTTGCAATTAATTTTCCATAAATTTACATAAGATAAATTGTACGCATGAAGAAAATAATTTTATTACTGATGGGTTCCTGTCTTTTACAAACAGGATGGGCACAAAATTCCAAATCGCCCCGGCAATTGAAGAAGGAGGAAAAGCGTCAACGCATCAATGCATTGGTAAGACAGGAAGAGGAAGGGGTGATTATTTATAAAAAACATTCCGTTTTAGGTGTTAAACTTACCACCGATGGGTATGGTGGTTTTTTTGAAATTGGCAAAGCCCAATCTGTCAAAAAAAGCATCTTGTTTCAATTAGAATTTTCCGAACGCAAACATGCAAAGGAAGAAAAACAAAACAATCCATTTGCACCAACAGCCCCATTAATTTTTGGGAAACAAAATTTTTTCTACCCAGTTAAATTGGGCATACAACAACAGTATTTGTTCGGCAACAAAGGCAATAAAAACGGGGTTAGTATCACGGGAAATTTTGGCGGAGGTTTTATTGTTGGATTATTGCGTCCGTATATGATGGAAGTAGATAAAGGAGGACAGCGTGTTTTCATTCAATATGATTCACCTGATAGTCTCTTATTTGTAAATGGACCTTTCTATGGGGGGCCTAGTTTTGGAACTGGCTGGAATAAATTAAAAATTACTCCCGGGGCATATATAAAACCCTCTGTTCGCTTTGATTATGGTCGCTACAACGAAATGGTATCGGCTATTGAAGTGGGATTTAATGCAGAGTTCTACAGCAAAAAAATTCCACAAATGATTCGTACCAAGGAAAAGAATTTTTTCTTTTCTGGCTATGTTGCGCTGGTATTTGGCAGAAGAAAATAACGGCCATTGCTCACAGCGTATTTTTTCAAGAATTCTTATAGCGAAATGAATGTTTCGCTATAACTTATTGACTCCTCAGGAAGGCTGTTTTAGACTGGCTTGAATGCCCAAGTTCCAATCAAGTTTTACTACCTTTACTTTTTCATAACCTTTTGCAAAAGGCGTTGTTATTGATTAGTAAAATATTGAAATGACTGAATTACCTGTAATCGACGGAACAGTAGAAAATAAGCCAACCAAACCTCATTGGCTAAGAGTGAAATTACCCATCGGCGAAGAATATCGACATGTAAGAAGCTTGGTGGATACCCATAAACTTCATACTATTTGTGAAAGCGGCAATTGCCCCAATATGGGAGAATGCTGGGGAGAAGGCACTGCCACTTTTATGATATTGGGTAATATTTGTACCCGCAGTTGTGGTTTTTGTAATGTGGCTACTGGCCGCCCCTTAGAAGTAGACTGGAATGAACCACAAAGAGTGGCAGAAGCTATTCATTTGATGAAAGTAAAACATGCGGTTATTACTTCTGTGGATAGAGATGAGTTGGAAGACGGCGGTAGCATAATTTGGTACAATACTATCAAGGCAGTGAAAGCATTGAATCCTACCACTACTTTGGAAACATTGATTCCCGATTTTAAAGCGCAAAAAGAAAATATACAACGCATCATTGAAGCGGCTCCCGAATTAGTGAGTCATAATATTGAAACCACCGAAAGACTCACCAAGCAAGTAAGAATACAAGCCAAGTACTGGCAGAGTATGGAGACCTTGAAAATATTAAAAGAAGCGGGCATGCGAACCAAGAGTGGCATTATGCTTGGGTTGGGAGAAGAAAAGGAAGAAGTCATTCAAACCATGAAAGACCTGCGTACTAGTTCGGTAGATGTTATCACCATCGGTCAATACCTTCAGCCTACAAAAAAACATTTGCCAGTCGTTCGTTTTGTAC
>CAIOIZ010000108.1 GCA_903858475.1 uncultured Bacteroidota bacterium | reverse complement strand
GGAAGCCAAGACTAGTGTTATTAGAAAAATCGATTTCATATATAAATTATTTAGCTATTAAGATAGTCATTTTACATCGGCTCTATATATTTATTTTTTGTCATTGTTTTATTAATCGTATATTTGCGATATAAGATTAAACAAAGCGACTATGGCGATTCATAAAAAAGAAGCATTTTCTCAAAAGGACCAGGACTTGGCTGGATTTGCAAAAGCTTTATCACATCCTGCAAGGATTGCGATATTAAGAGTGTTGGCACAGCAAAACGAATGCATCTGCGGAACGATCGTGGACGTACTGCCCTTGGCGCAAAGCACGGTGAGTCAGCATTTGAAGGAATTGAAAAATGCAGGATTGATATCAGGCACCGTCGATGGTCCCAGGTCTTGTTACTGTATCAATTGGAAGGCTTTTGATAAACTGATGGGCTCCTTTAGTTTTCTATTGCAGCATTTAAAAATTCAAAATGAAAAAGCCTGTTGTTAAATAAATTATTATTCAATATAAAAATATAATCATGAACAATCTACAAACACAAAATGCCGGTCTGAATACTATTGATGCGGCCGAAGAAAAAGCGATGAAAGAAATGGTCAAAGAAAAATATGCTGCCATCGCCAATCAAAGTATGGATCAAAATCTTTCTTCCTGTTGCGGTGCAACCTCTTCTTGTTGTGGTACAGAAGGAGAGACTGAAGTATATAAAATTATGGCCGATGACTATAGTCAACTCGATGGATACAATCCAGCTGCTGACCTTGGTTTGGGTTGTGGATTACCCACCGAATTTGCGAAAATCAAAGTAGGAGATACGGTTATTGACTTAGGCAGTGGTGCCGGCAATGATGCTTTTATAGCCAGGCGTATTATAGGCGATAAAGGAAAAGTAATTGGCATCGATTTTACCGAAGCCATGATTAATAAAGCCCGCGCCAATGCAGAAAAACTGGGTTTGAATAATGTTGAATTCAGACAGGGAGATATTGAAGAAATGCCCGTTACTTCCAATGTGGCTGATGTAGTTGTAAGCAATTGTGTTTTGAACTTAGTTCCCAATAAACACAAAGTGATTACAGAAATTTACAGAGTGATGAAGCCAGGGGGACATTTCTCTATCTCCGATATTGTATTAGAGGGTGCATTGCCTGAAAAATGGAAAGCCATTGCTGAATTATATGCAGGTTGTGTGTCTGGTGCCATTCAAAAACAAGTGTACCTCGAATTGATTGAAGCCGCAGGATTTAAAAATATTAGCCTTCAAAAAGATAAGGAAATTATTATACCGGATAGTATATTGGCCAATTACTTAACCGAAGCCGAAATCAAAACATACAAAATGGGCAAGGTGAAAATTTCTAGCATTACTGTGTATGCTGAAAAACCTGCAACAGCGGAAGCCAATTGTTGTACGCCTGGTTCAGGCTGTTGTTAATTAATTACCATTCATCAATATAAAATATGCCATCAACATTGGTAAAACCTATTCGCTTATTATTTGTTTGTATCGAAAATAGCAACCGCTCTCAAATGAGTCAGGCATTTGCTGCTATTTTAGGAGGTGCATCAGTAAAAGCATTTAGTGCAGGCAGTAAACCCAGTGGTATTGTAAACCCCAAAGCCATTGCTGCCATGAAAGAAATTGGATACGATTTGAGTACGCATGACAGTAAGAGTTTGGAGGAAGTAAAATCCTTTGCTCCCTTTGATGCAGTAGTCACCATGGGATGTGGTGATGCTTGTCCCTGGATGCCTGCAAAATTATTTGTCGACTGGCAAATTCCAGACCCAAAGCATATGGAGCCCGCTCAATTTAATGAAGTAAGAGATCTTATAAAATCTAAAGTGAAAGCATTAATTGACTCTTTCCTATAAAAAAAGGCTGGAAATTTTCCAGCCTTTTTTTTATAGAATTAGTTATTAGTTTCTACTACTTAGTTTACTCAGTAAACGCAGGATTTCGAGGTATAACCAAACTACGGTTACCAATAATCCAAATGCACCAAACCATTCCATGTATTTTGGAGCACCCATTTCAGCGCCATTTTCTATCATATCAAAATCTAAAATCAGATTCAAGGCTGCAATGGCTACTACAAATAAAGAGAAGCCAATTCCCATTAAACTTCCTTCATGCAAAAAACCAAAATTAATACCAAAGAAACCAAGCACCCAGCTAAGCAGGTAAAAAATAGCAATACCAGCGGTGGCGGTTATTATAATGGATTTGAATTTTTGGGTGGCCCTGATAATTTTAAAACTATATAATAGATACATAGCAATGCAGGTTCCAAAAGTAAGTCCAACTGCATTAATAATAAGATTGGGTGCTTTTTCAGCAAATGCATCATTATAATAGGCAGAGATAGCCCCAACGAATAATCCTTCTAATAAGGCATAACCTGGTGCAAGGTAGGGCGACCATTCTTTTTTAAACATCATAACAATGGCCAATCCTAAACCACCAAAGGCGCCGATATAAATGAAGGGTTGTACATTGCCCCCATCAGCATACTCTTTCCAGGAATAGAAAGCCGTGCCCATCACCATTAAAAATAAAAACCCGAATTTATTCAAGGTTCCTCTTACTGTCATTGCATTTTCATGCGCAACCAGATTGTCTAAAACGGTATCCTTAAATCTTTTTTCAGAAAGCGTTGGATTGCCTGATTTAAAAAGCGACATAGTGTTATTTTTTTAGAAAGTAAAAATAAGTGATTTTATAAAACAGTTTCGTTAATTTTTTAGGCCCATAAAATACCCCAGGCTTCAGGTCTAGCAGCCAAAATCCGCCTATTGATTAATCACATTCCTGGCCTCCCTCATCCACTTCCAATCCTTATCTTTGCAGCATGGAACAGTTGATTAATCAAATAGCAGCACTAAAAGCATCTATTGAAGCATTTAGTGAGCAGGATGCTGAAGCGTATCGTATTAAATTCCTTGGTTCAAAAGGATTGGTAAAGGCCTTAATGGGCGAAATGAAAAATGTGGCAGCCGAAAATAAAAAAGATGCTGGGCAGCTTTTGAATGAATTTAAAATTTTTGCAGAAGCCAAATACGAATCATTAAAGGCAACTGATACGGGTGCTGCAGGTCAGCAAATCAATGAAGCGGACCTAAGTTTACCCGGCGATTTATTGCCATTGGGTAGTCGCCACCCCATTAGTCTTGTTAAAAATAGAATTGTTTCCATCTTTCAAAGATTGGGTTTTGCAGTTGCCGAAGGCCCAGAAGTAGAAGACGATTGGCATAATTTTTCTGCACTTAATTTACCCGAAAATCATCCTGCTCGTGATATGCAGGACACTTTTTATATAGCTCAAAACCCCGATTGGTTATTGCGCACGCATACCAGCAGTGTACAGGTAAGAGAAATGGAAAAGGGAAAACTGCCTATTAGAATTATTTGTCCGGGTAGGGTTTACCGAAATGAAACCATCAGCGCAAGAGCACATTGCTTCTTTCACCAGGTAGAAGGATTGTACATTGCTGAAAATGTTTCCTTCGCTGATCTTAAACAAACACTTTATTTCTTTGTACAGGAAATGTTTGGAAAAGACGTTAAAGTAAGATTTAGGCCTTCTTATTTTCCATTTACTGAGCCTAGTGCCGAAATGGATATCAGTTGTTTGATATGCGGTGGCGATGGTTGTAATGTGTGTAAGCACACAGGATGGGTAGAAATATTGGGCTGCGGTATGGTGCATCCTAATGTATTGAATAATTGTGGCATTGATAGTAATAAATATACCGGGTTCGCATTTGGTATGGGCATTGAAAGAATTACCATGCTTAAATACCAAATCAAGGACCTTCGGTTATTCAGTGAAAACGATGTTAGATTCCTGCGGCAGTTTACTGGAACAATTTAATGACAGCTGTTACAGCATCATTTTTTAATGTAATAGAAACCTGTTTTTCATTCACCAAAATATATTGACAAGCTAATGATTTCAACTATTTGTGTCATTGGGGCTGGAACGATGGGTGCTGGCATTGCACAGGTTTGTGCACAGGCAGGTTATTATACATTATTGTTTGATATTAATACAACCGTATTGGATAAAGCTGCGACAGCTATTCACAAAAGCCTTCAATTTCTTGTTGATAAACAAAAAATAACAGCGGAAGAAAAAGAGCAGATTTTTAAAAGAGTTCAGTTTGTTCACGACACGAATGATTGTTTGGCAGATTTATTTATAGAAGCCATTGTAGAAAAGACCGAAGCCAAAGTGGCTATCTTTAATCAATTGGCAGAACTGAATCATAGTGAAGTGATTTTCGCTTCCAATACGTCCTCCCTTTCCATCTCTGCTATTCAAGCTGGCATTATTCATCCTTCGCGAGTAGTTGGAATGCATTTTTTTAATCCCGCTCCAGTAATGAAATTGGTAGAGCTGGTAAAAGGCAACCAAACCACCGATGAAGTGGTAGAAGCGTTGGTATTGCTTTGTAAACAACTCAATAAAGTGGCTGTTGTTTGTAAGGATTCCCCAGGATTTATTGTTAACAGAATTGCTCGACAATATTATTTAGAATCAATGGTAATCGTTGAAAAGGGATTGGCCAATTTGGAACAGGTTGATGCGATCATGGAAGCAAGTGGCTTTAAAATGGGGCCATTTAAATTAATGGATTTAATAGGGATGGATATAAACTTTGCTGTATCAGAAAGTATTTATCATGCTTTTAATGATGCCAAAAGGTTCGAGCCTTCTCCTATACAAAGGGAAAAAGTAGCCAAGGGCGAATTGGGTAAAAAAACAGGCAAGGGGTTTTATACTTATGAGTAATGATTCACTGAATGCTGCATTCGTAAATTACCATTGATTAAAGCATTCCATTGAAATAATAAAATTGCAGGATCCATTTTATTTTTAAATATAGCATATGATATTGGTAACTGGCGGTTCGGGTTTAGTGGGAAAAGAATTGATTACACAATTGCTCCAGCAGGGAAAAAAGCTGCGTGTGCTGTATAATAAAACAGCATTACCAGATTTTAAGTCAAACAATGTAGAACAAATACAATGCAATATTTTAGATGTGGTTGGGCTGGAAGCGGCCATGGAAGGAGTTGATCAAATTTATCATTGTGCAGCGATCGTGTCTTTTAATCCACGGCGTAAAATGGAGATGTTTAAGGTAAATGTAGAAGGGACCGCCAACGTAGTGAATGTAGCATTAGAGGCAGGGGTGAAGAAAATGGTATATGTAAGTTCTGTAGCAGCACTGGGAAGAATACGTGAGGATGCATTGATTAATGAAACAATGAATTGGACACCAGAAACCAGCAACAGTGCTTATGGGCAAAGTAAATTTTTGGCCGAAATGCAAGTATGGAGAGGAGTGGGAGAAGGTATGGAAGCGGTGATGGTGAACCCTGTCATCATCTTAGGTGCAGGCAATTGGAATGAGGGGAGTTCAAAAATATTTCAATCGGTATATAATGAGTTTCCCTGGTTTGCAGACGGCACCACAGGATTTGTAGATGTAAGAGATGTTGCAAAAGCAATGATTGCCTTAATGGATAGTTCAATTAATGCCGAAAGGTTTATTCTTAGCAGTACTAATACAAGCTATGAATATGTTTTGAAGGGCATTGCCTCTGCTTTTGGAAAACGAGTTCCTTATAAAAAAGTAACGCCCTTTTTATCTGGGTTGGTTTGGCGATTGGAAGCCATTAAAAGTATTGTAACTGGTAAAGATCCATTGATCACTAAGGAAACAGCCGCAACAGCGCTTGCAAAAGTTGAATTTGACAATAGTAAATTGAAAAAATTTCTGCCCGATTTTATGTATCGCGATTTAGACAGTACTATAAAGGAAACCTGCGTAGCATTTCAACAAAAGCTTAACAAGTAGGGACTTAGCTTTGTAGGCCATTGTAATAAGAATGGTTTAATGGATTTAAAATCAAACTATGCGACAATTCATTTTCTGTGTGCTATTATCAATAATGGTTTCCGGACTTACGGCTCAATCCACCTATTATATAGTTGAAGGAAAGGTTTTTGATAAGGAATCTAAATTGCCATTACAGGGGGCTTCGGTATTTGCGCAGAATACCACTATAGGGTCTGTTTCTGCTTCGGATGGAAGTTTTACTTTATACCTTCCTAACGGAGGGTATGATCTCATCATCACTTATACTGGTTATACTACCGAATCAAGAAGAGTAAGTAGCTCTAACCCGGATTTAAAAAACATGTCTGTTGAAATTGAAAAAAAAGATATTTCTATGCAGGATGTAGCAGTTAGGTCGAGCAATGAAGTAAAGGATGGCTTAGAAAAATATGGTTCCTTTTTGATGGAAAATTTTATTGGAAAAACGGCCAATAGTAAAGCCTGTACGATTAGTAATAAGGAGGCATTGAAGTTTTATTTCTCTAAAAAAAGAAATCGATTAAAAGTAATGGCATCCGAACCCTTGGAAATAATCAATGAGGCCTTGGGCTATAGAATAAAATATGCACTTGACTCCTTTATATATGATTATAATACACAGGTTACTTTGTATACAGGTTATCCTTTGTTTGAAGCCATGACAAGTACCGATTCGCTGCAAGCAGTTCAATGGGTAAGCAATCGCAAGCAAGCATACCAGGGATCATTATTGCATTTCATGCGAAGTATGTATGCTAAGCAGCTGCGCGAAAATGGATTTGAGATTCAGTTTTTGGTAAAAGAAAATGAAGAAGAAAAAGCCATTATTCCGGCCAATACCTATGGTGCAGTGAATTATACTTTGGATGACAGTACTAAGATTGTATCGGTATTGCCCAATCAGCTAGGCCTTGTGGTCATTTATTCAAAATCGCCACCTGAAGAAAATTATATTAAGGAAAATCCCGAGGAAATAGATAAATTTCAATTGACGATTTGCAATTTTTCTCCTAATCAGCCTATTTACATAGAAGAGAATGGATATTACTTCGACCAAATAGATATTGTTATCAGCCAATACCTGGGGTGGAAAAAAATGGCCGATATGTTGCCTTACGATTATAAACCAGATTAATTATTTCCCCATTACTTTTTCCCACAATGCAGGAATGCGTTTCACCCAAACGAGTTCCTTCATTTTTTCTTTTGCATCTTCAATGGGACTACCAAAATACACTTTACCACCAGGTGTATCTTTTCCAACGCCGCTTTGTGCGTAGATGACAGCATTGGCACCAATGGTTAAAGTTTTGCTTACACCAACCTGGCCCCAAAGGGTTACACCATCTTCTAAAGTTACAGCACCTGCAATACCTACTTGAGCTGCAATCAGGCAGTTCTTTCCTGTTACGGTATCATGGCCAATATGTACCATATTGTCTATTTTGGTGCCTTGTCCAATGATGGTATCATGACTTACCCCTCTATCAATTGTGCAGCCTGCACCAATCTCTGCATAGTCTTCAATGAGCACTCGACCACAGTCGGGCATTTTTTTATACCATACAGCCCGGTCTTTTTTAGTATTGTAATAAAATGCATTACTGCCAATAACTGTTCCTGCTTGAATGATTACGTGATCGCCAATGATACAATGATCCATGATGGTTACATTGGGATGAATGATACAATTTTTTCCAATACTAACATGATTGCCAATAAAACAACCAGGGTATATAAAACTATCCTCTCCAATGGTTGCAGATTCACTGATCATTTTAGTAGCTGGCTCAAACGGACGGAAGTGTTGAACAATCTTACAATAGGCATCAAAGGGATTGTCCACAATGAGTAATGCTTTGCCTTCGGGGATCGTAGCATCTTTATTAATAATTATAAAATCTGCAGCACTCTGGATGCATTTGTCATAATATTTAGGATGATCAACAAATACTAAATCACCTTTTTCTACTTTGTGAATTTCATTGATGCCTGTTGCACTGGCATTACTATTGCCAACTAATCTGGCGTTAATAAAGCCGGCTAACCATTCTAATGATACAGGTGAAGGGAATTGCATAAAATAGTTTTTTGTAAAGGTACAATGCTTTAAGGATGCAACAATCCTTTGATAAAGCGGATAAATGGCTATAAATCGAAATTATTTCGAAATTATTTTCAAGCAAAATTTCTTAAAAATAGTGATCAAATTTATGCTGCAATCATGTTAATCGAATAAGAAATATTTATAAATATAATTGTAATTAAAAATTTCGCAATCGCTGAAACACTAGTAAAATCAATGGTTTCAGAAGATTGCATTTATTTTTTAAAAATAAAAATGTTGAATAAAATATTTTTATTGAAAAAAATCATCGCAATTTTATTGATTTTTTGACTGCCATTATCCACAGACG
>CAIOIZ010000107.1 GCA_903858475.1 uncultured Bacteroidota bacterium | reverse complement strand
CTCCCTCGCTGTATAATCCCACGGTTAGTTCTTTACCGTCATCATTTGTTTTAAATATTTTAACCTTACCACTTTCAATATAAAATAACCTTCCTGGGTGGTTCCCTTCGGAGTAAATTACTTGTTTCTTTTTGTAGGAATTCATATTTCTATGCTCTTTCAATTGATCCAAGGCTTTCTGTCCACCAAAATCGCTCAGCATAGATTGCATTCCTTGTGCCGTAGGTGCATAATCCTTTTTTAGTAAGGCAGTTTTATGTAGTCTGCTTTCAACTGCACTTAATAATTCAGTATCATTAAATGGTTTCGTGATATAATCATCAGCACCCATTTCCATGCCTCTTCTAAAGTCACCTCGTTCGGCCTTGGCAGTTAGAAAAATAAAGGGAATGCCGCTTAGTTCGGGGTTTTTATTTATCAGGTGTAAGACGCCATATCCATCCAAAACAGGCATCATTATATCACAGATAATCAGGTCGGGTTTTTTAAGAATAGCCATTTCAACGCCCACTTTGCCATTTTCGGCAGTTCTAACGTGGTATCCTGCCAACTGCAAAATTTCACCTGTATTCTCCCTTATTTCATCATTATCTTCAATTAGCAATAAATGTTTCATAGCGCAATTTAAAAGAAAAGTTTTTATTGATTAAATTTAATGATAAATTCTGTTCCTTCCTCCAATTTGCTCTCAAAATCAATTCTACCTTCCATCAATTCGATGTATTTACTTACAATATGAAGTCCTAAGCCTGTACCCTGGATATTAGTGGCATTGGCTCCTCTGAAAAAGCGTTCAAAAAGATGGGTTTGATCTTCTACAGAAATACCTAAACCAGCATCCTTCACTCTAATGCAAATGTCTTTTTCCTGCACTTTGGTGGAAAGTAGGATAGGGGCATTTTCTGGAGAAAACTTTATTGCATTGGAAAGGAGATTGAAGATGACATTCCTTAGTAGCGAAACATCGAGATGCACCATATCATTTCCTGAATGTTCATATAGAATGGTCTGTCCTAGTTTGGAAATTCCCTGTATTTCAGAACTAATTTCCGTGAGCATTTCCTTGATATTAAAATCGGTGAAATTGGCGGTAATTTTTCCGTCTTCAATTCTACCAATGGACAAAAACTCATTGAGTAAATCGGTTAAGTTATTTACAGCCGATTTGATTCTTTTAATATGTTTGTCACGCTTGTCTTGTTCTTCAGATTCGGTATACTTGGCTACTAGCGAAGCGGAAGAAAGTATTGTGCTGAGTGGGGTTCTAAACTCATGTGATGCCATGGAAACAAATCTGCTCTTGAGGTCGCTTAATTCTTTTTCCTTGCCGAGGGCATTGGTGAGTTCATCTCTAGATGCTTCCAATTCTAGCATTGCATTTTGCAATTGCAGTGTTCGCAATTCTACTTTTTCCTCTAGATCATTATTGAGTTCCTCAATTTTACTATTGATATCAGCCAATTGCTCCTTTTGCTTCATCAGCGCCTGCTCTATTTCCTTTCGCTTTGAGATATCTATGACAAATGCAATAGAGCAAACACCTTCATTCGAATTATAATTACTGAGACTGATTTCTACCGGAAATTCTTTTCCGTCCTTCCGCAAGCCATATAAATCACGACCAATACCCATTGGTCTTCTCTCGCGGGTAGCCATGTACTCATCTCTTTTGCCTACATGGTGCGGGTGATAGCGGCTGGGGATAAGGGTTTCAATTTTTTTACCCACTAATTCATCGCTGTTGTCGTAGCCAAACTGTAATAAAAGGTAATTATTTGCAAGTATAATGGAGCCCTCACTATTGGCAACCAGTATGCCCATCGAGGCATATTGGAATAAGGCTTCAAACCTTTCGTTTTCGTGCTGATTAGTTTTGGTCACTTGAACTTTATAATTGAGGCACAAAAATAGTATATAATGACTGTTTATTTGCTATTTAAGTGTTCCAAAAGGTCTTCCATCGAAATACCAGTTTGGCTTTCGGCATATACACATTCGCCCTTTATAAGTAAAAGCACTTGAGGGGATTCGTGCAATACGTCAAATTGAGCTGCAATAGAATTGGAAATTTGCCTGTATTGTAGGAGGTCCAGATAATGAAAATCTACTCCATCTGGTGTCGGCGAACGCTCTAATCGGGCTTTTGCCATGCTGCTGATGCTGCATCGGGTACTATGTTTGAATATTACCTGCGGTTTTTGAGAAGAGTGTTTTATGAGGGCAGTTAGCTGCTCTGCATCAGTCAATGCGATCCAGTTCATATTTAGTATTAATGAATGATACGTTCTGTCATTGGGCAACCTGATTTACGGCTGCTAGCGCAACTATTCAAAAGCATTGCTAGACTGAAAAGCACCAGCATCGTAAAAAATATTTTTTTCATTTTGTTTTAATTGAAGGTAAAAAACTATTTTGCAAAGATAAATGATGACTATATAACGGAGAAACTTAAAAAAAATTACTTTCTCAGCCATTTTTCGGCAAAATCAAATTGAACCCACTACCTCATTATGTTACAATTATTAAAACCTATCGCATTTATTGATCTCGAAACCACGGGCGTAAATTTGGCGAACGACCGTATTGTGGAAATTGCGATGGTTAAACTAATGCCGGATGGTACCCGTATTAATAAACGGAAATTATTAAATCCGCAGATACCCATTCCTAAAGAAGCCAGCGATATTCATGGTATCACCAATGAGATGGTGAAAGATGCCCCTACATTCAAGCAATCGGGCAATGAAATTAAACAATTCATTGAGGGATGCGATTTGGGTGGATACAATAGCAACCGATTTGATATACCCATTTTAGTAGAAGAGTTTTTAAGAGCTGGTTTGGAAGTTGACCTTACTACCCGTAGAATGGTTGATGTACAACATGTTTTTTATAGCATGGAGCCTCGCACCTTGACAGCGGCGTATAAATTTTATTGTAATAAAGAATTGGTAGACGCACATAGTGCCGAGGCTGATATTCTTGCTACGGTAGAAGTGCTGGAATCTCAAATGGATCGCTACAAGCAATTGGGTAATACAGTCGATAGTATATTGTCTGTTATTGGAGAAGAAAAAATTGTTGACTACGCCCGCCGATTTGGGTATGATGACAAGGGACGCGAAATATTCAATTTCGGAAAATTCAAAGGTCGTCCCGTGGAGGATGTACTTAAATCAGAACCTCAATACTACGATTGGATGATGAAGGGTGATTTCCCCCTCCATACAAAGCTTAAATTGACAGAAATACTGAATAGGGCCTTGTTAAAAAATAATTAAAGAATAGGATATTAAATTTCTTATAATACTATTAATAGGAAATACTTAAATTTGAGGTTGAAACCCTGCCTCGTATATTGGAAAAAATTGTCATTATACCTACTTACAATGAGAAAGAAAACATTGAAAATATTATCAATGTTGTCATTGGAATGCAATTGAATTTTCATGTGCTGATTATAGATGATAATTCTCCCGATGGAACAGCCGCTATTGTAAAATCACTATTTGAAAAATATCCTGGTGTTTTGTTTTTAGAAGAGCGAAAAGGAAAACTGGGACTGGGAACTGCTTATATCCATGGTTTTAAATGGGCATTGGATAAAGGGTATCAGTTTATTTTTGAAATGGACGCCGATTTTTCACATAATCCCTCCGACCTCCAAAATTTATATTTGGCTTGTAAGAATGGTGCCGACCTAGCCATTGGTAGTCGTTATGTAAAGGGGGGGGCTGTAGAGAATTGGCCTGCCAACCGAATTGCTTTGTCAAAAGGGGCTTCCCTGTATACAAGAATTATCACATGGATGCCTGTAAAAGACCCTACTGCGGGATTTGTCTGCTATACAAAAAAAGTATTGGAAGCTATGAACCTGGATGGTATCAGTTTTGTAGGGTATGCCTTTCAGATTGAAATGAAATTTGCTGCATGGAAACTGGGGTTCAAAATTGCTGAAGTGCCCATTACTTTCAAGGATCGCAAATTAGGCGTCAGCAAAATGAATAAAGGCATCGTGAAAGAAGGTATTTTAGGAGTGTTGAAATTGAGGTGGAATAGCATGTTCAAAGATTACCATAAAAAACTAACTAATAAAAACGACGTCGTTGCTAAGGTATTATCGCCCACAGAAGTTTCCCTAGAATCAAAATAATAGAACGCTATCAATTTTATAATGCATTAGGAGCAGGAAATATTTTCCTGCTTTTTTTATGTATTCAGATAAGTAAGCGCATCCTGTATTCAAATAACTGCATCTAGTTATTGCGACATTCAATCGGGCTATTTCTTATTGGAAAATCGTCATTCGCATTGGTTAAAACAAAAAAAACAATTGCAGTAGTTTCATAGTTAAGTAGTGATTAGTAGCGGCCGGCGTGAAATATAGCCGGCCCTTTTTTCAACACTAGTTCTAAATTTTTAATTCCGGTCAAGAAGCTGCCTTACAATTTTAACAAAAAACAGGAGCATCTGGCCGGTTTTTATTTTAATAAGGGCAGGAATGCAGGATGAAATTGTTGTAATGTGTTGCGTAGGAATTCCCGGTCGAGGTGTGTATATATTTCAGTGGTAGTAATACTTTCATGACCTAGCATTTCCTGTACAGCACGAAGATCAGCACCTCCTTCTACCAAGTGCGTTGCAAAAGAGTGTCTGAAACTATGTGGCGAAATGTTTTTGGTAATTCCTGCTAGACTACAAAGTTCTTTAATAATCAAAAATATCATTACCCTAGTTAGTTTGTGCCCCCTTCTATTTAAAAATAGCATATCTTCTTGTCCAGCTTTTATGGGAAGATGTACACGAAGATTATCGAGGTAGATTTTAATATACTTAATGGCAGAAGAGCCAATTGGTACTAGTCTTTCTTTATCGCCTTTGCCAATAACACGAATAAATCCAATGTCAAGGTATAGGCAGCTGATTTTTAAGTTCACTAATTCACTTACGCGTAAGCCACAGCTGTACATGGTTTCAAGAATGGCTTTGTTTCTACCTCCTTCAGGCTTACTGAGGTCAATTTTCGAAAGCATCAATTCAATTTCTTCATAGCTTAATACATCGGGTAAGGCGCGCTTTAGTTTGGGCAATTCCAATAATGCGGTGGGATCTATAATACTGATTTGCTCTAGCAAGCAGTATTTATAGAAGCTTCTTAGTCCACTGATTATCCTTGCTTGTGAGGTAGCCGTCATCAATAGCTGATTGATCCATTCGATGAAATTTTCCAGGTCTTTCAAATTGACTTCTGCAGGTGTTTTCAGGGATTGGTGAAGTTGTAGGTACTGGGTAAATTTTTCCAAGTCACGCAGGTAGGCCTCCACAGAATTATCTGCCAGTGATTTCTCTAGCTGAAGCCAGGCTTTGAATCCTTTTTTATATGCGTCCCACATTTGTTACTTATCCTATGGTGATATTGATTGAATTGATTGTTTTCTATAGTTGGAGTATGCAATATATAAAGCATCTACTTAATTGATGGAATAATATCTTACTTTCGCCGTTTAAAATTCGTTCATAGTTATCAATTAAAAACATGCAGGCAGTAAATCTCCGTTCTTTCAAGCAATTGGTTCGTAACAACAGAAGAAAATTAAGAAGATTCCTTACTAAGATAGAAAACAATCCGCCTCGGGGGTACAATCAATTAACGGTAACTGTTGACAAGGAGGTTTGGAAGGAAGTAGATTGCCTTAGCTGTGCCAATTGTTGCAAAACGATGACGCCGACTTTTACCAAGGCGGATATTAAACGTATTGCTGCCCATTTTCAACAAACGCCGGAGGCATTTACTGAGCAATGGTTGTATAAAGATCGCGGTGGCGATATGATGAACAAAAAACAACCCTGTCAATTTTTGAATTTAAAGGATAATAAGTGTAGTATATATGCAATTCGCCCTATTGATTGCTCGGGATTTCCTCACCTGACCAAATCCAATATAAAGGACTACGCACATGTTCATAAACAGAATGTAGAGTATTGTCCTGCTACCTATAAAATGGTAGAAAAAATGAAAGCGATTCTTGAAAATAGAGGGTAGTCCTTGAAACCAAGTTTTACAGGAACACATCTTCGATTAAGAAATACTCAATTTTACTGTCTTTGCCTATGCTGATGGAAAGGATATCAAATTGAATCCGTTCCCACTGAGGATATTGATATAGGAATTCTGTGGCGGCTTCTTGTAGGTGCTTGAATTTTTTTTTGGTGACTGCCTCCTCCGGGTAGCCGAATTTTTTAGTCCTCCTAGTTTTTACTTCTATAAAATGAAGGCATTTGTCCTTGGTTACAATCAGGTCGATTTCCCAATGACTATGGCGCCAGTTTTGGTGTAGAATAGTATATCCATTCTCTTGCAGGTGGCCTGCTGCCAATGCCTCCCCCTCGCGACCGGTATGTAGGTGTTTAGACAAGGAATAAAGTTATCAAATTAGTGTGGCTAAATGCTTTATTTACTTATTTTTGCCGCAAAGCAATAGATAATGAAAGTTAAGAATCCCTCTTTATTAATAGTAGCAGGCCTTGTTATCTTATTGGCAGCCTTTTCGCGTATTGTATTATTTCCCTATAATTTCAGCCCAATTTTAGCCATGTGTATTTTCTTTGGGGCAATCGTAGCAGATAAGAAAATGGCTTTTGCCATGCCTTTGCTGGCTATGTTGTTATCTGATATTATTTTTGAAGCAGTTCACCGGGGGGATGGTTTTTGGGGTTGGGGCCAACTATTAGATTATGGCATATTTGCAATGATTACTGTTTTTGCTTTCAGCTTAAAGAAAATAAATTTGCCCACTGTGTTAGGGTTTACAATTGGTGGTTCATTGCTTTTCTTCTTGCTTTCTAATTCTGTATTCTTCTTTGTAGATAATACTATTTATCATTTATATGCAAATAGTTTTCAAGGCTATCTTAATTGTTTAGAAGCCGGACTGCCATTTATAAAAAACAGTTTAACTGCGGATATTAGTTACAGTGCTATGTTTTTTGGTACGTATTATTTATTAAACAAATACGCGTTTAGTAAATTAACTGCTTAATATATTTCATGCTATTTAGAAGCCTGGTCAAATATTGAACCAGGCTTTTTTTGCACTAATTTTTTCGGCCTTTTTTCCTAGCGGGTTTTCCTCCCTGTTCCTCTAATAACTGCTCAAGTGTTTTAAGTGTTTCAATGGCTTCCCTAGTTTTTATCCAAACATCTCTTTCAATAAAAATTGCTGGATTTTTTCTTAGTACCACTTTGATATGCAGTTTTTCTTCCTGTATATTTTTTTCCAGCCAAAGGCTATTGCCATAGAATTTTCCTGCGGAACTGATAAAAATGAGGTGGTTGCTATCCAGGGGTAGATATTTTCCGTTCGAAAGGAGTCCATCAATATTAATATAGTTAAAGGTTCCTTTTTTTAAACTATCGGTATATAGATTAAAATAGATGCTATCAATCTTTTGAGAAAAAAGGGTAGAAGTAAGGAGACTGCTTAAAATGAGTAAAAATAGTTTCAAGTCCTTTGTTTTAAATATAGTCGTAAAAATGATGCCATAACTCTGTTTACTGCGATTAAATTCTGTTAAAATTAATGGAAGCTTGAATAAATTGTTGCCAGGTCCATGTAATTTATAGAACTGACAGATTTAATGGATAGGAATAAGGCCCATGGCGTAATATGATTTAATTCAGTTTTATAGATAATGGGCATCAGTTTTTTGGGCAATTAGCTTAAATACCTTTAAAGAACAAGAGCCAAGTTCATGTTTTTGTTTTTTTGCGATATGAACCCATTTACAACGATTGCTTCCAGCTTTGCAAGTACAAAGCCGGCATTGGATAGTATGCCTTTTCCGCAATTTGCAACAAAGGAATCATCAGCCCAGGCGCAACCCAAATGGCTTTTCTCAGTATCCCCATTCAACCAGTTTTTTTTCATCTATAAAACACAATGTTATGGTAGACTATGATACTTCACACGTCAAAAATATTGTCTTGCTGGGCCATGCTGGTTCAGGTAAGACAACCCTAGCGGAATGTATGCTCTTTGAGGCAGGTATTATCAATCGCCGAGGGACAGTGGCCGAAAGAAATACAGTGGCTGATTATCATGAATTAGAACAGGAAAGGGGTAATACCCTCTTTTCGAAATTATTACATACTAAATGGAAGGGGTATAAAATCAATGTTATTGATACCCCAGGGAATGATGATTTTTCGGGTGAGCTCATCAGTGCTCTTCGCGTAGCAGATACAGGGGTTATGTTATTGAATGGGGCACATGGCGTAGAGGTGGGAACTGATATAATTTGGGAATACACTGAATCATTTAAAACACCCATGTTGTTTGCCGTAAATAAATTGGATGAAGAAACTGCTGATTTTGAAAAAACCGTACAGCAAGCAAAAAATCATTTTGGCGGCAAAAT
>CAIOIZ010000106.1 GCA_903858475.1 uncultured Bacteroidota bacterium | reverse complement strand
GTTGGAGTAGAGAGATTGATTCCCATTAGCAGTATTTCCCAATCCAACTGTGTTGGAATTTAATGCAAAAGCCCCATTAGCAGTATTATTGTAACCAGTGGCATTATTAAAAAGTGCGCTATCCCCATTTGCTGTATTGTGGATTCCTGTAGTATTTGAGTAGAGTGCAGACGAACCATTAGCAACATTCCCAAAACCCGTTGTGTTGTTAAACAGAGTGGCTGAACCATTGGCGGTGTTTACATTTCCTGTGCTCAATGGATTTAAAGCATTTACACCAAAAGAAGTATTGCTAGCGGCTAAATTTCCTGCCCTTACATTATTTCTTTTAAAAACAAGATCAATATTATCTGTTGTTCCAATAAAATTGGTAGCCGCATTGGTACCAGCATTGCCCGTAAGACTCCAGTATTTGTTATCGCCAATATCTTTCCAGCTAAGGCTGGTATTATTCCAATAATAAAAACCGGGTAAATTACTACCAGCCGCTGTGGTTAAAAAAACCATCATGCCATTTTGATTGGCACCAGGATTGGTTGCTGGAAAACTGCTAACCCTTGGAATTAACAATCCCTCCTGGTTGGTTGGTGTAGCGGCATTGGCAGCAACGATATCCAGTTTTGCACTAGGTGTAGCAGTGCCAATACCTGTATTTTGTGCTTGCAAATGGATAGATAGCAGCAGCATCACTGCTACGATTATACGATTTTTCATTATTAGTATTTTACACTCAAATGTATCGATAATAGGCATTAACCCTATCCCCCGTTTAGGTGGTTTTGTGTTTATTGTTAATGGAAAATTAAAGGACAAGCGCTATGTGCTTGAACATTTTATAAGGCTTCAATAATAGTGGTATAGGTCATTTCGGCTTGTTCTTTACCACTCACTTTTTTACCAATGACTGTGGTTGTTTTAGTACCTAGGTCTTTTGGATCAAGTTGAATGCTGAGTGTTTGTGCGCCACTGGGGTTAACAATAACTGCATCATCACCTCCACCACAGATGGCATCGTCATCATCCCAAATACCAATGCTGATATGTATTCTTTTCTGCACACAGTGCGTACTCAATACCCAAGCTGGCCGAATATCATTGCCCTCTAACACGGGGAAAGATTTTTTTGTCTGATAAATGGTAATGTTTCCCTTAAAATCCATTTTGCCATTACAGGCATCATGAGAAATAGCCCTCAACCGATCGATACGAACGGTTACCCGCACATTTATATCCTGTGCAGTTGCTACCAAACTACTAATTAATAGCAGGACACTTAACCAATACTTTCTCCGTATTATCATTGTCTTTTTCATGTAATAAATTTTCAGTGATGTTTTGTAATTATGCTTCTTTTTATAAAGAATCAATTAATGTCTGTATGTAGTACGATAATACCTGATGCCGTCGGGTTCAGACACAAAATTGGTAAGCTGCATTTCCTGCTCATCCAATTTCTCGATTACATAATCTGTTTTTGGAACAAAGTGTATAGCAATACGCAATTGCGTTTCGTTGTACAAAAACTGCCATTTACCTCTTGCAATAATTTGTGGATCACTGGCAGCGCATTTAATGAGGCCAGCATTTACTTCATAATTTCCGACAGAAGAAAATACCTGATAATTATCTTTACCACATTCCAATTCTGGGTGTATTGTACGACCAACCAATTCTTCCCAACCACCGGTTCCGGTTTTCATTTCGAATTTCACTTTTTTCCAATTCCCTGCCGAAAGCAATCCGGTTTTGGTTGGCTCCACAGTAATCGTATAGCCTATATAGGCCCTTTCTGTTCCACTGGCAGTGCAATTGCCCTCCGAACTATACTCATAGGTTTTGAATGCTCCAGTACTAACAGTCTGGCGTACCCTATTTGAATTACCAATAATACATACACGATCATCACCTCCCCCACAGATGGCGTCGTCATCGTCCCATATTTCTATTTCAGTAGTTACCAATTCCTCTTCCACGGGTAGGGCAAATTTCCAATTGAGCCCTCGCAAGAGATTGCCCTCTTTAACTGGAAAAGTCTTCAACTTATCGCCAATATGAATTTTTGCAAAAAAATCCATTTTCCCATTACAAGCATCACTAGAGGTGGCCCTTAGTACATTAATGGTTACTGTAACAGTGGCCCTAGCCTGTGCATGTAATCTACTTGTTGGATAAAATAAAAACAGGAGGGATAAGTTTATAATAGCAAGAAGCGCCTTCATGTGGTTGATTTAAATAATTATTGGAAAGATTCACCCTACTAAAGTATTTAATTGCAGCCATCAAATTATCCCCCGTTTAGGGGGTTTTAAGTAGGAATTAAATCAGTTTTTCCCTGAATGCCTTAGCCACCGCTTCGGCTTTGGAATGCACATGTAGTTTTTCGTAAATGTTTTTTACGTGACTGCGTACCGTTTCGACAGATAAAAACCTTTCACCGGCAATAAGGCGATAGGTTTTACCAGATGACAAAGAGGTTAGTATTTCTAATTCACGGGCCGATAAATTAAAAGTGGCGGCTGTTTGCTGGGTTTGTTTTCGAAACATCTCTAATACACGCGTAGCAATGCTACCTGTCATAGGCGCACCTCCCTGCACAAAATCATCTAATGCTTCTAGTAATTTTTCAGGGGGTATTTTTTTTAATAGATAACCACTGGCACCAGCCATCACACTGCGAAATATTTTTTCGTCATCTTCAAAAACGGTAAACATAATAATATCAACCGTAGGAAAATCCTTCTTCACCAATTTTACCGCATCAATGCCATTAATTCCTGGCATATCAATATCCATTAATAATAAGCGAGGCATGTGCAATTCTGTTTCAGCTAATAGGTTGCGGGCATCATGCAACGAAAAAGCTACCTGAAAGCGCCCGCTGTTTTCAAATAACAATTGCAAACTGCTTCTCAACACGTCGTTGTCCTCTATAATTCCGATACTAATCATTATTCAAAATTGTATTAAAAAGAAAGGATTCACAATCCCCTGTTTGGGTGAAATTATTTTATCGGGCATTGCAATTGAATGCGACAACCCTTGCCCATGCTACTCTCAATTATTAGATTACCCTTCATTTCAATAGCCCGCTGACGCATATTGACCAACCCATTGCCTGCAGGTATATTATTGGAATCAAAACCAATTCCATTGTCTTCAATCACCACCATTAATGTATGCCCCTCTACCCGCATGGTTAAATCAACCTTGGTACATTGAGCATATTTAATCAAATTATTTAATGCTTCTTTGATAATCAAAAATAAATGTCGACGATCCTGCATAGCAATCTTAATTTGAGTAAAGGGAATGTCAACATTTAACTGGTATGCAATACCGTTATATTCCAATAATTCAGCGGTATATTCTTTTGCATGCAATACGATGCGCTCTATGCTATCATTGGTTGGATTAATACTCCAGATAATTTCTGTAATACTTTCCCCGGCGCGTTGTGCCGATTGACCAATTTGCGTTAACAGTGGAGTCACCGGGTGCTTATCGCCTAATTGCTTCTTTGCTACCAACGACAACATATTAACACTACTCACAGAAGCTCCTATTTCATCATGCAGGTCGCGGGATATATTATTGCGCAATTGCTGCACCCTCAATAGTTGCCGTACCCGATATTGATAAATTAGATATAATATTCCAATTATCACCACAATACAAAGGGCCATAAACCAAAGGGTTTTCCAAAAAGGAAAGGCCACCTGAATGGTCAATGCTTTTACTTCACTCTCAATGCCATCTGCATTCACCGCCTTAATTAGTAATTGATATTTACCAGCACTGAATCCTGCCAGGGTAATGCTTCGCTGACTGGTGTATTGCCATTCATTTTGCAGCGGCAGCATTTTATAATAAAATTTTGTGCGATTACCCATTACCGGTACGATGGCACTGAAGTCAATGGTTAACTCATTTGCAGAAGAAGGCAATTGAATTTCATCCAAAGCTGCTTGTACCGATTTTCCGCCCGAAATAAAATGGTTGAAATATACAATGGGTTGTTGCCTGTTGATGGGCAATGATTGTACATCCCAAAAAACAAAACCATTGGCCACCGATAAAATCATCCTTCCATTTGCTAATGCAAAAAAGGACTGGTCAAGGTTTGTAATGGGAAGACCATCGTCCTGGTTAAAACTAAACCATTGCTTGGTTTGCATATCATATTTTGCCAACCCATTGATAGAAGTTAACCAAATATCACCCCTGCTATCCGTTACTACTTCATTAACCCTTTGTGCAATAAAGCCCTCTGATTGAATAAAATATTGCGAAAACAACTGTTGCTTTCTATCATATAAGGCTAACCCCTCGTCGGTAGGTGCTATCCAACAATCCCCCTTTTTATCAAATGCTATATCGGTAATAGATCTATTGACTAAATTATATTTATTGTCATTTGCAGCAGCAATGTTTTCCCACACCTGCTTGGCAAATTCATAATGATACAATCCCATATTAGTGGCCAACCAGGGTTCATTGGCATGGTCGAATCGTAGTTTGGCCCAAAGAAACTGCTCCTGATTTTCTTTTGATTGCTTCAACGAAAAATCCATTAACCGCTGTTGATCAGTATCCCATTTATATAATTTTGATTTATTGACAAACCAAATGGTACCCTTTTTATCAGCCGTCATTCCCTTTATGCCCGATTGAATAAATGGCAAATGTTTGAAGTCATTCGCCGCATCTACAAATACATTCTTACTACTGTCGTACCGATACAAATAGGGTGCATCCATCGACAAAAGAAAAACATTTCCCTTCGCATCCGTTGCAATATCCCTCAACCTTCTGTCCACCTCATTGCCTTGAATGGGTATGGAATTTCGATATCGCATAGTACTATCAAACACATAAATACCATAACCAGCATTACAACTCATCCAATAAGTATTGGTTTGTGGCCGATACAAAACGTCACTTAACCCGGGCGGATATACAAATTTTCCTGCTGGCTGATAAAAATTTTGGAAATTTCTTAAGCGGTTATATACCGGGTGCTTCTGATAAATAAAATCGGTTGAACAAAACCAGGTGCTGCCATCGGAACTATTAGTGATAGCAGCAAATGCAGTTGGCTTGTTCTCTACTTCCTTACAAACTGAAAAAGCCTTGCTATAGAGGTTGAATTCAAATAGGCCTCCATCTACCGAACTAATATAAAGGGAAGAATCATTATTGCGACCAATGCCAGCAATGATATTGTGCGCGAAACTCTGTTTCGTATACTCTTTCGGGTATGGCAGATAGTTAGTAAATGATTTTTTTTGTATATCAAATTGTACTAAGCCACCACCCCAGGCACCTAGCCATATAGTATTATTGTCTTGCTGATAAATACAGTGAAAACTATTGTTGATCCAGTCGGCGTTTCCGTTCTTCCAATACTTATAACCAGTAAATTGATGCGTCCTTGAATCAAAACGATATAAACCATCAGTGCCCGCCAGCCATAGAATATTCGCATCTGTATTGTCGGCCACAATCGCCCTCACTTCATTTTCAAAACGAGCTCCACCCCTGGTATTTTTAGTTATATCAGGTATGTATTGTTGAAATTGATCTGTTTTTTCATCATACAAAAGCAGGCCTCTTCCATTTGTTCCTATCCATAATCTACCTGCTGCATCTTTAAAAATGTCAAATACCCAATAAAATGGATTGTCATCCTTGCTGGGATGCAAGTATTGTTTCCATTGACCCGTTTTACGGTCAAGCTTATTTACACCACGCCCAACGGTTCCTACCCATAGGTTACCAAATCGATCCTCTTCAATATCTGATAATACATTAGAGGAAAGACTATTGCTATCCCTGCTATTAGAAAAATAAGGACTAAACTGAAAGCCATCAAACCGAAACAATCCCGATTGGGTAGAAAGCCATAAAAAATGATCGGTGGATTCAAATACTTTATTACTACTT
>CAIOIZ010000105.1 GCA_903858475.1 uncultured Bacteroidota bacterium | reverse complement strand
AGCAGACTTGAACTGCCGACCTTCGGGTTATGAATCCGATGCTCTAACCAGCTGAGCTACCCCGACATCCATTGGGCGGCAAAAATAGCTAAATCCACTATAATTTTGAAATCATTTTTATCTTCACAGTAAAAAAAATGACCAACATAAGAATCGCCAGTACCCAAGACGCCGCCGCCATACTGGCAATTTACAGCCCCTATATTCAAAATACCTCCATTTGCTTTGAAACTGACCTGCCTACCCTTGGCGCATTTCAAAATAGAATACTCCACTATTTGGAAAAATACCCCTGGCTACTGATTGAAATAGATGGCCAAATAGCTGGATACGCCTACGGGTCCTCCTACAGAGAAAGAATAGCTTACCAATGGAGCGCTGAATGCTCCGTATATATTCACGACCATTTCAAACGAAAAGGTATCGCCCAAACTTTATATACTGCCCTATTTAAAATATTAAAAGCCCAAGGCATCATGAATGTGTATGCGGTTATTAATTTACCCAACGACCAAAGTGTAGCCCTTCATGAAAAAATGGGATTTACTCACTTTGCTGATTATAAAAACGTAGGCTACAAATTGGGAAAATGGAAAACCGTTGGCTGGTGGCAATTACAATTAAATGAGTATACCGATAACCCAACTGCGCCGGTGAATTTTGGCAATATGAACAAAGAATTTCTACAACCGATATTTAATGACTCCTTACAATTACTGAAATAAAAAATCCCGGCAACCAAGTGCCGGGACTAATTCTATTACCAATTGCTTAGCACATTTCGGCAAAACATTTATGAAAATAAGGGATGGTTTCAATTCCTTTATAAAAATTATCCAAATTGAATTTTTCATTCGGACTATGCAAATTATCGCTGTCCAATCCAAATCCCATGAATACTATTTTAATGCCCAATTCTTTTTCAAATAAAGCACAAATAGGAATACTACCGCCGCCTCTCACAGGAATCGGTGTTTTACCAAATGTTATCTCCATGGCTTTTGCTGCAGCTTGATAAGCCTTGCTATCAATGGGAGTCATATAGGGTTCTCCACCATGATGCAATGAAGCCTTTACTGTAACATAAGGAGGTGCAATTTTTTTCAAATGATTGATTAAAATTTCAGTCATCTTATCAGATTTTTGATTGGGCACCAACCTAGCTGATATCTTTGCAAATGCCTTAGCAGGCAAAACTGTTTTAGCTCCTTCACCAGTATATCCACCCCAAATACCATTCAATTCTAAGGTAGGACGAATGCCAGTTCTTTCATTGGTGCTATAGCCCTTTTCGCCCCACAACTCTTTTACACCCAAATCTTCTTTAAATGCCGCTTCATCATAAGGTGCTAATGCCATCAACTTACGTTCTTCATCCGTTGACACCACAACATCATCATAAAAACCAGGAATGGTAATATGATTATTTTCATCATGTAAGGACGCAATCATCTTTGCAAGTATAGTAATTGGATTTGCTACCGCTCCACCATAAACGCCACTATGTAAATCTCTATTTGGGCCAGTCACTTCTACTTCAATATAACTTAATCCACGCACTCCAATATCTATGCTAGGTGTATCCAAGCTAATCATGGCACTATCACTAATTAATACACAGTCTGCTTTTAATAACTCTTTATGACTAGCCACAAATTTTCCCAAATTTGGCGACCCCACCTCTTCTTCTCCTTCAATACAAAATTTAATATTAGTAGTCATGGTACCTGTTTTCACCATGGTCTCCAATGCTTTTACATGCATATAAAATTGCCCCTTATCATCACAACTACCGCGTGCAAATATTTTGCCATCAATAATTACGGGTTCAAATGGACCGCTTTTCCAAAGCTCTAATGGATCGGCTGGTTGAACATCGTAGTGCCCATAAACAAGTACAGTAGGCAATGCAGGGTCAACTATTTTTTCGCCATATACCAAGGGATGCCCCTCGGTTGGATAAATCTCCACTTTATCGGCTCCTGCTTCCAGCAATCTTGCTTTAACAGCTTCGGCACATTTTTGCATATCCCCCTTATTTTCTTTTTTAGCGCTAATACTGGGTATGCGCAACAAATCCAGTAATTCGTTTAAGAAACGGTCTTTGTTTTCAGATTGATACTCCTTCCAGGCTTGCATGATAATCGTTTTAATGGAAAAAATGAATGAATTTAATTTTACGCAACAAGCTTCACTTTAAAAACAAATGCTTGTTTCGCCTAGCAAAATTAGGTAAATATGTCTGCATTATTTTTAGCATTTTTTTACAAATAAAAGCGTACTCACCATGGATAATGCGAGTAATTTTGCAGCAGATTGCTTGTCAGCTTATCTGTCGATAGGTAGATTTATCAGCCTTTGTTATTGACCATTTTTAACGTACTAGTGAAATGCGCAATGGCAAAGGCTGAGCCAATTATAACTAGTAGGATTGCTGCCTATTCTTAGAAAATAAAGTATAAACGCCTGCTATTAGTACAAACACAATCACTAATGCAACAGACGCCCATTTGATGGCAGAAATATAAGAGGTGAAATAGCTGGTGTTATCTGACATTGATCCATTCAACATTTGAAACATGCCTATATTTTCAAGAATATCTAAAAAGGCTTCTACTAAAATGAGCCTTGCAAAAAACATGGAAGCGCGTTGCATAAAATTACCCTCCTGGTATTGAGCAGCTATTTTTAAAGCAGCAGTAAATAAAAAGGAAACATAAAAGAAGATAAAGATAAAATCCCACCAGGTATTTTCCTTAGCTGCAGCAATAATATCAACTGGTTGTGTATCTGATTTCGTCCAAGCGGCTATCACTTTCGCAGCATGCTCCTGTCCAAAAGTTAGTTCCAAATGAATAATCCCTTTAGGCGTATCAGCAGTTTTTAATGGCTGACCAGTTTTTGCCATAACAAAAATCATAAGGCCGGTACCAATTAGAAAAAGTAGTAGTAAGTATTTTTTCAAGTACGCTGTTTTTATAGTATACAATTATTATAAAATAGTATTACAATGAGGCCTGCCTATTTCAAGGCGCGTGTTGCAACAAAATCCCAATTCACTACATTCCACCAATTGTCGATATAATCTACTCTTTTGTTTTGATACTTCAGATAATAGGCATGCTCCCAAACATCTAATGCTAATAAAGGGTATCCCTTAATTTCTGCAATGTCCATTAGTGGATTGTCCTGATTGGGGCTGCTGCCAATTTTTAGTTGAAACTCCTTGTCCATGTATAGCCATGCCCAACCACTTCCAAAACGTGTTTTGCCTGCTTCGCTAAATAGCTTTTTAAAATTGTCAAAACTTTGGAAATTCTTTTCAATCATTTCCAACATTTTCCCTGTTGGTTTATTGTCTATTTGTTTGGGACGCATACATTGCCAAAATAATTCATGATTATAATGACCACCCGCATTGTTTCTAATTTTTGCAGAATACTTGGATACTTGAACTAGTACATTTTCTACAGGCTTTGTTATATCTATCCCCTCCACCGCAGCAGCATCTTTCAAGTTTTTGCAATAGGCTGCAGCGTGTTTACTATAATGAATTTCCATGGTCATGGCATCTATTACATTCTCTAATGCATCGTATTTGTAGGGCAAAGGTTGTTGATCAAAGCCAGTATTGCCTGCAGCTGCACGTGCAATATTATTTGCAGCGAGTGCAGCATTCAGCATACCTGACCCAATACTCATGGCCACTACTCCGCCAGTGGCATTTTTAATAAATTTCCTTCGGGTATTATTGTAATTATTCATGTTATTGTATTTTATGATGCTGAATTATCTTTTGATTTTCGAAATACAGTTGCAATCGGGCTCATTTTTTTTAATAGCCTGTTATAGTATTCTTTACTAAACAATTGACTATCGTTCATCGCCTTATAGGTGAGGAAGATGCCCACCGGCACCAACACAAAAATGGCCAACCACATTCCAACAAAGGGGCTGGTTAATTCTTCTTTCACAAATTTCTCGCCAAACATATTCAATAAGTGAAATTGCAAAAAGAAAACAATGGCAACTACTAATGGCATCCCCAGTCCACCCTTGCGAATGATAGACCCCAATGGTGCACCAATAAAGAACAAGACCAAACAAGCCAAGGAAAGTGAATATTTGCGATGCCATTCTAATTTGTGAAATTTAACATCTGACTGATGGCCCGCAATTTCTGCTCCTGAAAATTGAAAAACACTTCTAACCCCATTGGCTTTATTAAGTGCAGATTCATACACTATAAACTTTAATGAATCAGGCATCATAGCTTCAAAATTTTTAGGGAGCTTTTGAGGCAGCTTTGCTTTATTATACAAGCTATCTGGAACAGCAAGCATGGGCAGATTCATCACAAGATCAGTATCCACTCTCTTAAACAAAGAGTCATCCAGCCTGATAATAGAATCCATCGAATTATTCAATTGCCGAACACTTAACATTTTAAAATTCTTTCGATACATGCTATCGCTATTACTCTGCAAAGCCAGTGCGCTCATGTCGAAAAGCTTATTGAATTCTTTAAACCCAAGCCGTACATATTCATTGGTAGTATCCGTGCCATTGGTTCCTCTTTCCTGATAACGAAATCCATTTTTCAAATTGAATTCAAGAAATCTTTTATCATCGGAGGTACGCATAATGCCCGTTTCCGCTACAATGCAATTATCTTGAATGCCATTGGTTTGCTCATAAATAATCACATTGTGAATCGTCTTATTATCTGGATCTTTTTTCCCCACTTTAATGGCATAATTTGGAATATAAGTAAAGAATACTCCTTCCTTTAAATCGAAAGCAGGCTTCTTGAAATAGATATCATTATAGAGTGTAACAAATTTCAAGTTGGCATAAGGAATGACATAATTAGCAAAACAAAATGTGACACCACATAATAGAACAGCCACCCACATCAATGGACGCATAAAGCGCAATAAGGAAATACCCGAGGACTTAATTGCTACCAATTCAAAGCTCTCTCCCAAATTTCCAAAAGTCATAATAGAAGAAATCAAAATAGCAATGGGCATGGCAAGTGTCAACAAGGAAGCACTTGTATACCAAAGAAATTTTCCGATAGTAAAAAAATCGAGCCCCTTTCCCACTAAGTCATCTACATATTTCCAAAGGCCTTGCATAAACAATACAAAAAAGGCTATAAAGAAAGTAGCAACAAAGGGCCCTAAGAATGATTTCAATATTAATTTATCTAATTTCTTTATCAAGGTATCGCGGCGTTAATTTTGTATGTTTGAATATATGAAAGTTGACGCAAAAATATACCTTTCGGAGCAGGAACTGCAAATCGCAGGCAATAAGGACTGGATTTTAACTAAATCAAAGATTACCAATGCGGTTTATCAAGTTTTTGGAGCATTTGCAGAAAGCATTCATGCCATAAGCCTATCTAAAAAAGATCAATTACCGAATGAAATTATAAGTATTAGCCCTAAAATATATAAGGGCGAAAACTACCAGCAATTTCCGTATGTACTTTTAGATTACCCACGCCTATTTGATAAAGAAAAAATACTTGCCATCAGAACGATGTTTTGGTGGGGGCATTATTTTAGCATTTGCCTTTTAGTTCAAGGATCTTACAAAAATGAGCTGCAAGAAAGAATTGCCAACCGATTAATCAATCTGGATGATACATTTTCAATTGGCACAAGCCATTCAATTTGGGAACATGAAATCAATCACAAAAATTTTGTTCCAGTACAGCAGTATAGTATTGCTGAATGGAAACAACTTTGGATGGATCGCAATTTCATCAAATTGGCGAAGACGTATCCAATTGATGCATGGCAAAATTTGCCTGCATTATTGAATGCAGACCTTTTACAAATCCTGAAATTATTAGAAGATTAATTACCTAATCGGTGAAAGAGATCCTTTACTTGATATTCCCACAACTGACTTTGATCTTTAATATCTTTTTTATCGGCAAAATCCTTAATTATTAAAATCGTTTGATTGGTTACTTCCGATTTTTCAATTGAGAATTCAAAATATTCAGACTTGGGTAAGTGCAACCAATGATAGCGAACAAATTTATCGTCCTCGTGTTCTAAAATTTCAGCTCTATCTGTGGTGCCATTCCAGGAAAAACTAAATACGCCATCGCGCTCATCTACTTTCTCAGCAAACCACTCTCCCAAACCTGCAGGTGTACTCAAAAAATCGTACAAGATGCCGGGTGAACATCTAACAGGATATTCCAACGTAAATAACACTTTCTTACTCATCTTTTTAATTAATATATACTTGAACACTGCAATTATAAAAAAATAATCAACGTGGCAAAATTTTTGACCAACTATTTTTAAAATTCTCAAAAATACTGGTTTTCAATGGCTAATTTCAAATATCTGACTGACAGCCTTTTAGGAAATTAATTTTGGCATCATATGGTAAAAAGCATAATTTAGAATAGAAATGATTGTTTTTTAACGTTTCCTTAACCTGTTTTAAGTATCAACTTTAATCAATTAATCCACGGCTTATGAGTATGCGTCAGCTAAAAATCACTAAGTCTATTACCAATCGAGAAAGCCAGAGCCTGGAAAAATATTTACAGGAAATTGGCAAGGTAGAATTGATTACTCCTGAAGAGGAAGTGAAATTAGCTGTTAGAATCAAGGAAGGAGATCAAATTGCACTCGAAAAACTAACAAAAGCCAACCTTCGGTTTGTGGTTTCTGTTGCCAAACAGTACCAAAACCAGGGATTAACCCTGCCTGACCTTATCAATGAAGGTAATCTTGGCTTAATAAAAGCTGCCCAAAGGTTTGATGAAACCCGGGGCTTTAAATTTATCTCTTACGCAGTTTGGTGGATTCGGCAGAGTATTCTGCAAGCACTGGCAGAACAATCGAGAATTGTAAGACTCCCACTCAATAAAGTAGGATTGACCAACAGAATCAGCAAAGCCTATTCACAATTAGAGCAGGAATACGAAAGAGAGCCATCTGCTGAGGAATTAGCCAGCTTCCTAGACATAGACATAGAAGAGATAAGATCAACGCTAAGCGCCTCTGTAAGGCACGTAAGCATGGACCAACCAATTTCTGATGGCGAAGATGGCACATTGATGGATTTATTGCAAAACCCCAATGCCGTAAGCACAGACAATGATTTGGCCTTTCGGCTATCACTTAAAACCGAAATAGAACGATCGCTTAGCACACTTACTGAACGGCAGAAAGATGTCATTCGTTTCTTTTTTGGAATTGGAGTAGATCATCCGCTTACCTTAGAAGATATTGGAGAAAGATTCAACCTTACAAGAGAAAGAGTTCGACAAATAAAAGATAAGGCGATTACAAAATTAAGGAGTACCAATCGGTGCAAACTGCTAAAGGACTATCTAGGCGTTTAATAATGCCAAGCATTTTTTCAAACTATCCTTCCAGTAAGGAATTTCCAACGCAAATCTTGCTTTTACTTTACTAGTATCTAAAACCGAATACGCTGGCCGCTTGGCAGCAGTAGGATATTCGCTGGTAGTTATTGGATGTACTGTACAATCCGTGCCAATCATTTCTTTGATAGCTACCGCAAATTCATACCAATTTATTTTACCCGCATTGGAATAATGATATAACAATGGAGCATCGCTATCTGGTAATGGACATTTTTTAATTATTTCCATAATGGCCATGGCCAGGTCATTGGCATAGGTAGGACTTCCCCATTGATCCTGTACTACATTAATCGATGTTCTTTCCCGCATTAAACGCATCATGGTTTTTACAAAATTGTTGCCGAAGGAGGAATACACCCATGATGTTCGAATAATGATGGAACGAGGATTTTTTTCTAATACCAATGCTTCCCCCTTCAATTTGGAAGCTCCATATACACTTACTGGATGAACAGGGTATTGCTCATCCATTGGATGAATGGCATTTCCATCAAACACATAATCGGTAGATACATGAATCAACTGCACATTGTACTGAGCACATAGTTGAGCAATATTTCCAGCTGCCTCAGCATTAATTGAATAAGCCAAGTCCATTTCTGTCTCTGCTTTATCCACCGCCGTATAGGCTGCACAATTGATGCAGTAGTCTATTGAATTGTTTGTAAAATAATCAGTCAGTGCAGGAAAATTATCAATCGCCAAGTCGGCCTTAGACACAAACAAAAATTGGTAGTAAGGAAATGATTTTTCTAGGCAACGGAACTCATTGCCCAATTGTCCATTTGCGCCAGTAACGAGTATCGTTGGTAAATTATCCTTCAAATTTGAAATTATTTATACAATCTTTAAACAAGGGATGAATGGCATCTTTGGAAGAGATTATTTCTTTGCCAGCTTCAATTTTCCAATCAATTGCCAAAAAAGGATCGTTGTATAAAATACCTGCTTCTGCTTCTTTGTGATAAAAGGCGTCGCACTTATATGCCACCTCAGCCGTTTCACTCAACACCGCATAGCCATGTGCAAATCCTTTTGGCACTAATAATTGTTTTTTATTTTCGGCTGTCAATTCAATCGAAAATACTTTACCGAAACTGGGCGAACCTGCTCGTATATCAATTGCAACATCCAGTATACTTCCACTCAATACTCTAATCAATTTTGTTTGAGCATAGGGTGCTAATTGGTAATGCAATCCTCTTAATACGCCATAGGCTGAACTAGCCTGATTGTCCTGCACAAATTGAATATCGATTCCTTGATCCAAAAATGTTTTGGCATTGTAACTCTCAAAAAAATAACCGCGTTCATCTTCAAAAACCTTGGGTTCAAAAACAAACATATCTGGAAATCCGGTAGCAATAAACGGCATTGTTTTTTTTCTATTTATCGATTATCAATTAGTATTAACTATATAGCTTTTTAAAATAGCCAATTGTTTCTTTAAGTCCATCTTCAAATTTTCTAGTTGGCTGATATCCCAATAAATCTTTTGCCAGTGCAATGTCAGCAAGGGAATCTCTGATATCACCCGCCCTGGGCGCACGATAGGTAGGGGCAAAATCGCTTCCTAATTCCGATTGACAAGTATTGAACAATTGATTCACTGTGAATCGCTCTCCTACTGCAACATTATACACTTTATTAAGCGCTGCTTCCTTGTCGGTTAGCATCCCCTTAATATTTATTTGAACAGCATTTTCCACAAATGTAAAATCCCTCGTCTGTTCTCCATCGCCATTAATAAAAACAGGGGTTTTGCTAATAATTCCTTTCACAAATAATGGAATTACTGCAGCATATGGCCCATCGGGATCTTGCCGTGGACCAAAAATATTAAAATACCTAAAGCCCATTATTTTCAAGCCATAGGCTTCGGCAAAAACACGAGCGTATAATTCATTGGTTCTTTTTGTAACTGCATAGGGCGATAAGGCGTTTCCAATGAGCGCCTCTTTTTTAGGAAGCGTTTGTTCGTCACCGTAAACAGAAGAAGAAGAGGCATATACCATTTGCTTAACCCCCTGATCAACGGCAGCTTTCATAATATTTACGGTGCCACTGATATTTACATCGCTGAACAAAGAAGGCTCTTTCATACTACGAGGCACACTGCCTAATGCTGCTTGGTGACTAATGAAATCTATTTTATCGCAGGCCAATAGGCAAGCTGCTGCATCTCGTATATCTGCTTGTATGAATTCAAATGCATCGTATTTCCTTAACAGGTCCAAATTGCTTTCAAAACCATTCACCATATTGTCCATTACCCGAACCTTACCTGCCCCCATTCTTAGCAAATATTCAGCAATATGGCTTCCAATAAAGCCAGCGCCGCCTGTTACCAGGAAACTGGAAGTAGCAATATCCTTTTGATGAAAACTTGATTCCAAAGTTGAATGCTGGTTTAATTATAAACTCCAGTAATTTCTGGTTTTAATATTGTTTCTAAAAATTCCTTTTAAGTCTGCAATGAGTGCATGCGGCTTTGTAATGCTAGCGAAGTATGCATCATCCATTGCCCGATATTCTTCATGTGGCACAGTGATTATAACGGCATCATAATCATTGCCTAGTTTTTTTGTAAGCTCAAACCCATATTCGTGATTCAACTCGTCGCTATCTGCATATGGATCTGCAACATCTACATTCAAAGAAAAGGATTGTAATTCTTTAATTACATCCGCCACTTTACTATTTCTGATATCACTAACATTTTCCTTAAAAGTGGCGCCCATCACCAATACTTTAACATCTTTTACATTGCCATTAAATCGGATAACATGTTGCAATACTTTTTTTGCAACATAGCTAGCCATGCCATCATTGATATTTCTGCCGGCAAGTATAACCTGGCTTTCGTATCCTAACTCACGCGATTTATATGTAAGGTAATAAGGATCCACCCCTATACAATGCCCCCCCACTAAACCTGGTTGAAATTTCAAAAAATTCCATTTGGTACCTGCCGCTTCCAACACTTCATAAGTATTAATATTCATCCTATCGAAGATGATAGAAAGCTCATTCATCAAAGCAATATTCAGATCACGCTGTGTATTTTCAATAATTTTTGCAGCTTCTGCTACCTTTATAGAAGAAGCCCGATGTACACCTGCAGTAACTACTAATTCATACACTTTGGCAATTTCTTCCAAACTTTCTGCATCAGCACCACTCACTACTTTCACAATTTTTGCAAGCGTATGTTCTTTATCACCTGGATTTATTCTTTCAGGAGAATAGCCCAGTTTAAAATCTGTTATATTCTTTAACCCACTTAATTTTTCAATGATCGGTAAGCAATCTTCTTCAGTACAACCTGGGTAAACGGTGCTTTCATATACTACATAGTCTCCTTTCTTAATTACTTTACCAATTGTTTCACTTGCCTTTTGCACGGGAACCAAATCGGGCAAATTTTGTTCATTCACTGGTGTAGGCACTGCTACAATATAAAAACTGGCTTCTTTTAATTTTTCTAAATCGCTGGTAAATTCAATATCGCAACCATCAAATGCGCTGCTTTCTAATTCTTGACTTGGGTCGATGTTTTCACGCATCATTTGCACCCTTTTTTCGTTGATATCGAAACCAATGACTTTGATTTTTTTTGCAAATGCCAATGCGATGGGCAGCCCCACATAACCTAAGCCAATGACTGCAAGTTTTTTTTCTGAATTTACTAATTGTTGAAACATTTGAAAAAGATCAGTTTTATAAATTTTTACTTTTTACGCTCAAACTCTTTTGGAATTTTATACAATTCTTCTTTGGGTAAACTCTTAAAATACGCATAGGTTATTTTTAACCCTTCTGCCCTGCTAACGGTAGGCTCCCATCCCAAAATTGCTTTGGCTTTTGTAATATCTGGTTGACGTTGTTTAGGGTCATCCTTTGGCAATTCTTGATACACTATTTTCTGATTGGTGCCAGTGAGTTTAATAATCTCCTCCGCAAAGTCTTTTAATGAAATTTCATCTGGGTTGCCAATATTTACAGGCATAGCGTAATCGCTCATCAATAATCGGTAAATGCCTTCTACTAAATCAGCCACATAGCAAAAGCTGCGTGTCTGACTTCCATCTCCAAATACCGTTAAATCTTCGCCACGAAGGGCTTGTCCAATAAAGGCTGGCAAGGCTCTTCCGTCATTCAATCGCATTCGAGGGCCATAGGTGTTAAATATCCTGATGATTCTTGTTTCTAGTCCATGAAAAGTATGATATGCCATTGTCATGGCTTCTTGAAATCTTTTAGCTTCATCATATACACCTCTTGGTCCAACTGGGTTTACATTTCCCCAATATTCCTCATTTTGTGGATGCACCAATGGATCGCCATACACTTCACTGGTACTAGCTACCAATATCCTCGCTTTTTTTGACAATGCCAAACCAAGACAATTATGTGTACCCAATGAGCCCACTTTTAAAGTTTGTATGGGTATCTTAAGATAATCAATTGGACTGGCAGGTGATGCAAAATGTAAGATATAATCCAATTCACCATTTACATGTATATATTTACTTACATCATGGTTATAGAATTCAAAATCGGCTAAGGGAAATAAATGTTCAATATTTCGAATGTCGCCTGTAATCAGGTTGTCCATTCCAATAACATGAAATCCTTCCTTGATGAATCTATCACATAAATGGCTGCCCAAAAATCCAGCAGCACCTGTAATTAAAATTCGTTTTTTTGACACTTGTATAATTTAGCTGATTAAAGTATGACTTTTCTGCCTACACTTTCGTAATAAAATCCCAGGTCATTCATTTGTTGAAGATCAAACAAATTTCTACCATCAAATATCACTTTATTGTTGAGCATTTTTTCTATTTTTCCAAAGTCAGGTGTACGAAACTCACTCCACTCTGTAGCTATTACCAGCGCATCTGCATTTTGCAATGCATCATATTGGTGTTGGGCAAATTCAATAGTATCGCCCAATAAAGCCTTTACATTCGGCATTGCTTCTGGATCAAAAGCAGCAATAACCGCCCCCTCTGCAAGCAATGCTTTAATAATATATAAAGCGGGGGCTTCTCGGATATCGTCTGTATTAGGCTTGAATGCCAACCCCCACAATGCAATTTTTTTTCCTTTCAAATTGCCCTTAAAATAGGCTTTGATTTTTGGAACCAAATGTAATTTTTGTTTTTCATTCACTTCCATAACGGCATCGAGTATGCGAAAATCATAGGATACTTCCGAAGCTGATTTGGCAAGTGCCTGTACGTCTTTAGGAAAACAACTGCCACCATACCCTATTCCAGGAAATAAAAATCTTTTGCCAATTCTTTCATCACTACCAATACCTTTTCGAACCATATCAACATCGGCACCCAACTTCTCGCAAAGTTGAGCGATTTCATTCATAAAGGTAATTTTAGTTGCCAAAAATGAATTAGCGGCATACTTGGTTAATTCAGCACTTTTTTCATCCATGAAAATGATGGGGTTCCCTTGTCGAACGAAGGGTGCATACAAATCGAGTAATATTTTTTTTGCCTTTTCACTTTCAGTTCCAATCACCACCCTATCTGGCTTCATAAAATCATCCACTGCTACACCTTCGCGCAAGAATTCGGGATTGGAAACAACGGCAAAAGATTTTTCATCTGCACCTGCACCCAATAAAGCCGCTTTCACTTTATCGGCAGTACCCACAGGCACGGTGCTTTTGTCAATGATTATTTTATAATCATCTGATTTAATGATAGAACCAAGGTCTTTAGCTACCCCTAATATGTATTTCAAATCTGCGCTACCATCTTCACCCGGAGGTGTAGGCAAAGCCAAAAATATAATTTGTGCATCTTTAACACCTTCAGAAAGCGAGGTAGTAAATTGAAGGCGGCCTTCTTTTTGATTTCTCAAAAACAATTTCTCCAACCCTGGCTCGTAGATGGTAATTACACCTGAAGAAAGCTTTTCAACTTTAGAAGTATCAATATCCACACAAATAACATTGTTGCCAGTTTCTGCAAAACAAGTACCTGTAACCAAACCAACATATCCAGTACCAACAACCGCTATTTTCATTTTATTTGAATTTTTTAACTGAAATAATTATAATTTAAATGACAGCATGAAGCCGCTGCTTTCATTTAATTTTTCATAAAATCTAAAACTGTTTTTGTAATAAATGCCAGCTGCTCTTCTTCCAACTCTGTATGTATAGGTAAGCTAATTACTCTTTCAGTAAGCCAATCTGTAATGGGTAGTTCGTATTGACTCCCTCCAAAAGCATCAAACATTTTTTGTTTATGCGCAGGAACAGGATAATAGATCATATTAGGCACTCCATTCTCTAATAAATATTTCGAAAGACTATCTCTGTCTACCCCATTCAACACCAATGTGTATTGGTGAAAAACGTGTTTATTATTAGAGTCCCGGAAAGGAGTTGTAATTTTTTCATTGTCTGCAAATGCGTTATCATAATAATCTGCCGCCTTTCTTCTGGCTGCAATATATTCATCTAAGTGCTTCAATTTAATATCCAATATGGCAGCTTGAATAGCATCCAACCTACTATTACAACCTACTACATCATGATAATATCTTTTGCTTTGACCATGACTTGCGACCATTTGCAATAAGGTTGCCAATTGATCATCGTTGGTAAAAATAGCCCCCCCATCACCATAGGCGCCTAAGTTTTTGCTAGGATAAAATGAGGTGCAGCCAATATGACCAATACTGCCAGTTTTTCTGACAGTGCCATCACTAAAAGTGTAATCACAACCAATGCCCTGTGCATTGTCTTCGATTACAAACAACTGATGTTCCTTTGCAATTTTCATGATTGCTTCCATATTGGCAGCGTGTCCATATAAATGAACTGGTACGATGGCTTTTGTTTTGGGTGTAATAGCTTTTTCAATTGCTACGGGATCAATGCAAAATGTTTTTTTATCAACCTCAACAAATACAGGCTTGATGCCTAATAAAGCAGCTACTTCCACCGTAGCGATATAGGTAAAAGAAGGTGTAATTACTTCGTCGCCTGCTTTTAATCCGAGGGCCATCATGGCAATTTGTAAAGCATCGGTACCATTGGCACAGGGGATACAATGTTTGCTTTGGTGATAAGCTGCAAGATTTGCTGCAAAATCAGCCACCACTTTGCCTCCTATAAACATGGAACTTTCCAATACATTGATAATGGCACTGTCAACTGCTGCTTTTATGTGGTGATACTGAGTCTTAGTATCAACCATTTGAATAGGCCTCATATTAAATTTATTTTAACGGCTGCAAAGATAGCATTCATGCTTCAGTTCACAAAAGCAGCTATTGGGGAGAATCACGCTATTTATATGGTTGTCATTAAGTTTGGCTGCTTAGTCCACATTTTAAGTAGTTTTGTAAAAATCATTGTTTTGGGATTCGTTTTTTATAATCTTTTTTTACTGTTTTATTCCATCGGAATTAGGATTGCTGCAAGCTGGAATCCGAAGGCAAAAAAATGGGTAGAAGGCAGGCGGTTTTTATTTGATCAAATCTCTAAGAATTATCATAAAGGCGCCGGCAAAATTGTATGGATGCATTGTGCCAGTTTGGGAGAATTTGAACAAGGCAGACCAGTATTAGATGCATTAAAGTCGACTCATCCTACGCTCACAATCGTTGTTAGTTTTTTTTCTCCGAGTGGCTTAGAAGTGGTTAAAAAGGACGCATTGCCAGATTATGTGTTTTACTTACCAATGGATTCCATTTCCAACGCCAATAAATTCATAGATATCATTCAACCCAACCTGGTACTTTGGGTGAAATATGAATACTGGTATCATTATTTAGACCAATTAAAGAAACGGGGTATTCCTGTTTTGCTGATTTCGGGGGTTTTTAGAAAGAGCCAACCTTTTTTCAAATGGTATGGACAAATTTGGAGAAAGATGTTGAACAGTATCAGCCATTTTTTTCTTCAAAACGAGTCGTCGCAACATTTACTGAATAGCACAGGAAATCAGCATGCGAGCAGTGTTAGTGGCGACACAAGATTTGACCGGGTTATTGCAGTTACAAAAAAAGAAATAGACGATCCGATTATTCAAAAATTCATACTCAACAAACCAGTGATTGTGGCAGGAAGCACATGGGAGGATGATGAAATTATACTGGCTGCTTATTTAGATGAAACAAATCACCGAGAAAAACTATTGTTAGTTCCGCATGAATTAGATGAAGCACATTTGAGTTTTTTAAAAAAAATATTTAAGAAATCTGTTTGCTATACTGCGCTTCTAAGTAACCCTGCCTTAGTGAATGGGCTTGATGAATACAATTGTTTAATTGTTGACACAGTGGGTCTATTGAGTCGTTTATATCAGTTTGGCTATGTTAACTATGTAGGTGGAGGGTTTACCGCAGATGGTGTTCACAATACCTTAGAAGCAGCCATATGGGGGCGTCCAGTTATTTTTGGGGAGAATTACCAGAAGTATGAGGAGGCGGTTGGTTTAATGGATCTGTATGGGGCTGATTCCATCAGCGATGTGATTGAATTAAAAGATCTCATGGATCAATTTCAAGTTGATAAATCGATGTATGAATCAACAGGTACAGCAGCCAAGGAATTTGTTTTAAAAAATGCAGGTGCTACTAACCATATTCTCGAATATATTCAGGTGAATCGTCTTTTGACCAATTGAGTAAATTGTTTCACGGTTTCATTATTATCGTTCCAGCCAAGTTTCACTTTCAATTCCCGCTGTATCCAATACTCTGCTTCAGGCAATATAGAAAATCCATTGATGGTTTTAATACTTCTTTCATACATTGATTCATCGCCGCGAAATAATTCTTTGATATAATGAAATCGATCATTTACACCAATTGCTTTTCGCAAATCTTTTATGTGTACTTCTGAGAGGGAATCACTTAATTCTAATTGAGATTGTTTCAGTTTGTCATTTAATGAAATCTTTTCGCCCGCACTGTCCGCAGCAATCATTTCATTTAGCTCCTTCTTTTGCGGTATTGGTTTTTGATGAGCCAGGGTAGGTAATAGTTCCTCTTCGTCTTCAAAAACAATTTGATGTTTTGTATGTAAACTCATCTGTTGCACTGCTGCAGCATTTCTCTTTATTTCTTCTATTTCAGCCTCCATTTCAGCCTCATCTACTTGTAGTATTTCGAATATTTTCTCATTTTCTTCAATAGGAATTTGTGTTTCGGAAGAGAGGTGAGGTAAAATTGTTTGAGGAATGTCGATATTAATATGTCCTGTTGAAATGGGCTGATTGCCTTGTAAACTAACCAATTCGGTTTCCAGCATCTGTACAGTAAACAATAATTGCTGAATGGGAGCACCTTCTGCAAATTGTTGTTGTAGTTTTTTTATTAGAGTGTCCACTCTTTCCATGATTAATTATACATTTGATGTTCGGGAATAAGAAGCGGGATAAAGATTTCACTAATTTACACCCTAAGGTACTAACGATTTTTAAAAATACCCTTAAATATGTTTATAGAACCCAATTTAAAAGGCGAGCGAAGAGGTTGGATAGAAGTAATATGTGGCAGTATGTTTAGTGGAAAAACAGAAGAATTGATTCGTCGTTTAAAGCGTGTTAAAATTGCAAATCTATCAGTAGAAATTTTCAAACCTGCGATAGATACGAGGTATGATCAAGAAAAAATTGTAAGTCATGATACGAATGCAATTGCCAGTACGCCTGTTCAGCATTCTCAGAATATTCTTTTAATGGCGCAGGATGTAGATGTGGTGGGCATTGATGAAGCTCAATTTTTTGATGCAGAGATTGGAAATGTTTGCGAAGCATTAGCCATGAAAGGAATAAGGGTGATTGTTGCTGGATTGGACATGGATTATTTAGGCAATCCTTTTGGACAGATGCCTAATTTATTGGCGAAGGCGGATTACATTACGAAATTGCATGCGATTTGTATGAAATGTGGCAATATTGCGAATATCAGTTACCGTAAGGTTGCGCAGGGACCACAAGTATTATTAGGAGAGAAAGATATTTATGAACCGAGGTGTAGGCATTGTGCGCAGGAAAGGGATTGATATCCTTAATTAAAATAGTATTATAAAAGCTTCCATTTTTGTGAAGCTTTTTTTGTGTCCATTTTCTTCAATAAACATAGCCGTGTAATAATATGTTGGGCTCGTGTAATAAACAATACCGGTTATTTATGGATAGCTAAAATAAAAAAAGCGGCTCAGTTTCCTGAAAGGCTTTTTTAAATAAATATGCAGCTACCTACTCTCCCACATTGTT
>CAIOIZ010000104.1 GCA_903858475.1 uncultured Bacteroidota bacterium | reverse complement strand
GCCCACAGCTATCGCTGTTGCGGGCATTGGAAATAATGTTTTAAGAATAGGATTAACTGCGTTGATCCTTTTTTTGGGGAGTAACAAAGCATTTTGCCCACAGCTATCGCTGTTGCGGGCATTTTCATTTTTTACATTAGCAAGCGAGCTTGCATGTAAAAAATGAAAATGCCCGGGCTTCGCCGGGCAAAATGCTTTGTTGGGTTACTAGGATTCGAACCTAGACGAACAGAATCAAAATCTGGTGTGCTACCTTTACACTATAACCCAATCATTTCCATTTCCTTGTTAGTATTAACTTGGATTTGGGCTGCAAAAATAAGGTTTAAGGCCTTTTCATCCAAAAGGTTTTTGGATATTTTACCTAACTAATAGAAAAAACAGGGTACTTACCAGCAAATTGCTAAGTAAATTAACGGTATCATTATCGCACCAGCTATACCCCCGGGCTATTTTAGCCGATTGCAAGGCATTTTCTGTCAAATTCCCGTTCTCTAATTTATATTTCACTTGAAAATAGCTGCCGATGATACTATCAATCAGCATTCCGGAAAAACCTGCCATTGCTATCCAAAAAACAATCAAAGGGTCAATTGAATATGCAAAACCTGCCACAATCGCCAATAGCATTGCACCTACCCAACCAGCCAATGTACCCATTATGGATATTCCACCTGATAATCCAATCGCCATTTTTTTGAAGCCTATAATATCATAGGTTTTTCCTTTAAAATAAATACCGAGTTCTGAACTGACACTATCTGATAGGCTAATACAAAAAGATGCCATGGCCGTCCAAAGTAATGGAAGCTCTTTGGTGAAATAGTAAAATATCATCCCTATTAATCCGACCAATCCATTGGCAAAAACCTGCCTTGCATTCCTGCCCTCTTTTTCTTCTATTTTGTGATTCAATTTGGATAATAAACTTCCTGTTATCAGAAATAAACCTGGTATTACAAAGGCTTTAAAAGATCCACTGGCATACAATAAAAGTGCCATCCAAACAGCCGCTACTGCCCCCGCTACTGTCAGCCATTTTTTATAGATAGCTGCATAGGCAAATAAACCTGCGAGTAATCCTATCATTCCAAGGTATAGCAGCACATTCGTACTTTGATCAAATAGTAAAAGGTACCATACCGCCGTGACGAGGGGTAGACTGAAATTATCACTGCCCTTATAACTAAATAGTTCAGTTAAAGCGGGCAATATAGCAAGCAGGGTAGCAAACAAAATTCCATGCAAGGAATAATCATTACAATAAATTAAGGAAACAAAAAAAGCCGCTACATAAAAAGCGCCAAAGCCTGCCCATGTTTTTGACTCCTGTAGAAATACGATTTTCTTTTTCCCTGCATAGGTTCCGTAAAGTCCAGCCAAGGCATCTGCAATGCCAAGTAACAGCACAGCATATACGATTATTGGAATAGGGATTATTTCAATAAACAATAAGATGGCAAAGGCAGGTGGAAAAAGGGCAATGCCATAAGTCCTGCTGGCATTTACCTGCATCCATCCTCGCTTAATAACCCAGCGTAATATTAAAAAGCAAACCGAAAAAACCAGTCCCAATAATAGGCGATTGTCAAAATGGGCGATAGCCCATGCGCAGGTGCTGATGGCGGTAAAGTGTAGTAATTTCCTTCCCACCAGCGCAGGTAATATTTTTTTGGATACGGAAATTTCAATGACAACCATTATACTTCCAATAATGGTTAAAGCCAGCATTCCTGTATATAAATCATGATGCGATAAATGCATTATATTGTAGGATAAAGCTGTAATTTAAGCAATGCTAAAAGAACTGGAAGATTATACTTGGTTTCCAAAGGAATTTCGACAATGGCAGATGGAATTCATCGGCTCTTTGGTAACCTGGCTGGGTATATACAAACCCTTGGTGCCGGAAATAAAAAGCATTTTAGCCAACAATAGCGTTTTTGCTATACAGGATACCTGTAGTGGTACTGGTTTGCCTGCCATTCAAGTGCATCGGTCACTCAATGCTGGTACTACTTTATTATTGACAGATAAATTTCCCTATCGAAGGGGCAAGCCTGCTTCGGGTATTTTGTTTTCAAAATATCGGGTAGATGTGTTGACCATGCAAACAGACCCAGGTATTTTTTATACTATGTTCAATGCCTTTCACCATTTCACGGAGGAAGAACAAAAAAGTATGCTGTATAAGTGGGCAGAAACAAAAAGTCCAGTATTAATTGCAGAAATACTGGAGCCCAATTTTTTTACGATGATTAAAATAATCCTGACTACAACCATTGTTCAATTATTGACTGCTCCATTTATTGCGCCATTTTCTTTAAAAAGATTATTCTTCACTTACTTGGTGCCAATTAATATATTAACCATTACCTACGATGGGATAGTCTCCGTTTTGAAATCAAAAAAACTTTATCAATATCAGCATTTAATAAATAGTGTAGAAGCGGAAGGATATCGCTATAGTGTGCATAAAATAAAAAAAATCACGGGCAATATTATTTATATAAAAGGAAACGCAAGTTGATGATGAAATCTTTGAAAATATTTTGGCAATTCAGCCGACCCCATACCATCATTGGATCACTATGTAGTATCAGCAGCCTATACGTGTTGGCTTCTAAAGGTCATTTATTGTTTGCTCATCTCTGGTTGTTTGCCGCTACCTTATTGGCTGCCCTGGCCTGCAATGTTTTTATCGTGGGGATAAATCAAATAGCGGATATTGAACTAGACAAAATTAATAAACCCTATCTGCCTTTGGCTGCGGGCAGCTTAACAATGTTAGCTGCCAAGCAAATTGTATGGGCTTGTTTATTTATCAGCCTGCTTGTTTCCATACTAACATCCTATTTGTTATTTTTATTAATTCTCGTTATTCTGTTGATTGGTGCGGCCTATTCCTTACCTCCTTTATCGCTCAAAAAACACCATCTTCCGGCTGCCCTTGCTATTACAGTGGTGCGAGGATTATTAGTGAATGTAGGCATCTTCCTGCATTTTCAATATGCTATTGATCATCGGCTTCAGTTACCAGATTATATAGTTTGCCTTACTGTTTTTATGATGGCATTTAGCATTGCCATTGCTTGGTTCAAAGATTTGCCTGATACAGATGGGGATCAACAATTTCGTATCAAAACCTTGGCAGTATTGTATAGTAAGAAAAACGCCTTGTATGGCGGTATGGTATTGCTAAGCATCGCTTATGCCTATTTGTTATACTGGTCGTATGTTGCTGATTATGCCCATACTCGTTTTTTGTTCCTTGGCAATAGCGTACTATTTGTATTTTTTCTCCTGAATTATTTTTCTGTTCGATTGAACAATCAAGTTTCGATTAAATACTTTTACTTACGATTTTGGGTATTCTTTTTTGTAGAATATTGGCTGTTTGCAATTTGGATATTATTATAAAAAAACCGCTGTAATATACAGCGGTTTTTTAAACAGTAATTTGGTTTTAGCCTTGGTCTTCCCTTGCTTTTAATTCTTTTATTTTATCCAATGCCCCAGCTACCACATCGCACATTATGGTGTATAAAGCACCGGGAACCTGATTGGCATAAATATATTCCAATGC
>CAIOIZ010000103.1 GCA_903858475.1 uncultured Bacteroidota bacterium | reverse complement strand
TGCCTAGTGCACCGACAATGCGGCCATGATTGCCATTACAGGCTATTATAAATTATTAGAAAATGATTTTGTGGACCTATCCGTCAGTCCAGCAGCCAGGGTGAGTTGGTAATATCACTAAGTTTTAAAAATTATCTATTGGCCAATCCTTATTTCCAATTCAAACAGTTTACCGTTTATCAGCAACATGCAGGCATGAAGGTGACAACGGATGCCTGTTTATTTGGGGCCTTGACAGCAGAATATTTTGCAGCAAAACTGGCCAATAATACTAATCAAATTTCAACTGTATTAGACATTGGAGCCGGCACCGGTTTATTGTCATTAATGGTGGCACAAAAAACAGCTTCCTTTATTGATGCCATTGAAATAGAAGCATCCGCCTGCTTGGATGCACAACAAAATTTTGCCTCCTCCCCCTTTTCTGAAAAAATAAAATTGTGGCATGCCGATATAAAAGAGTTTTCTTTCGATAAAAAATTTGATTTCATTATTAGCAACCCGCCCTTCTATGAATTGGATTTGCTATCGCCAGATAAAAAAATAAATGCGGCAAGGCATGACGAAAGTTTAACCCTAGCCGTATTAATTAACAAAGTGAAAAGCTTACTAACTGAAGCGGGAAGCTTTGCAGTATTGCTGCCGTATAACCGTAGTAATTATTTTATTCAACAATCGCTGGAAGCAGATTTGCATTTATCGTTACAGTATTCCATTCGTCCTACTCCGAAACATGATTTTTTCAGAAGCATGTTGTTTTTTGAAAGAGTACAAAAAGTAAGCAAACAAATTGCTTTGAATATCAAGCAGGATAACAATGATTATACTGCAGCTTTTATTGATGCCTTAAAAGATTATTACTTGTATTTATAAAGGCTGCATCAGGATTTTCCTGCTCCATACGATTGCATGTATTGATACGGCTCGGTGATAACACCGCCTTTAACAAGGGTAGCTCTTTCGAGCATTGGGCTGCTTCCTTTCAATAAATCTTCCAACACATATTTGATTAATTGTTCGCCAAAATATTGACTGGCATCGCGGGGTAATTCATTGGGAAGATTACCAACCGCCATCAAATCAATACTGCTTGGTATATAAGGTGCTGTTTTGTGAAAGCCATTTCTATCCACTCCATAGATGGGATTTTGCATGGTTTGATCACCTAGATTTAAAGGCACGCTTCCATTTTCATCATCGGTAATATCTGCAATGGTTTGTATGGTAAAAGCCTCATTAACATCTTTCAACTCGAACAGCCGAGGTATATCAGTTTCCCAATAAACTCCATTCATTAATATGTCGGTACAATGTGTAAATGGAAGGAATCGTGACCGATAATCATGGGGATGTTCATGAAAATCTGCCCGCTGGTAAGTACGAGCCAGTTTATGTGTATACAAGTCGGCCCCCTTTAATTGCACATATACTGGGTAGGTAAAATTGCGTTCTAAGTATTCATCTGGTTCCACTTCGGTTACTCCCATTAGGTTCATCACTTCCAATACACCATGTGCTACCCTACCGCTACCCGTAATGGCAATTTTTATATGGGGCAGTTTTAATCCGAAATAAGTATGAATCAAATGTCGGTAATCTTTACTTTCGTGTACGCGTCCTAGTTGGTAAAGCCCAGTGCGATTGCCATAGGCCATCATGCCGTTGTGTGCACCAACTATGCCAGCAAAAAAGCCAAACCCCAATACCCGTTGTCCATCTTCGTGTTCGAGGCATTCATAATCACTTAAACTTATTTTTTTATCGAGGATGGTTTTAAAAAGTGGTTGGTTGTGAGCCTGTAATTTTTTAGTGTGGGAAAAGAAAAAATAGTGTTTGCCAGGTATCAACATATCCAATGGCACTTCTTTGATACCCAACAACACATCACAGTCAGCAAGGTCTTCTTTTACTTCGATGCCTTGCAATTGATATTCCTTATCTGTAAAACATCGGGTTTGAGAATTTTGTGCTATTATTTTAATACCTGAAATATTTTTATGAATCCAATTGCACTGAGATGGAGTGAGTGCAACCCGGTTATCGGCAGGGACTTTCCCTTCCCTTATTAGTCCAATCGTAAGCATCGTTGATGGTTTGGAGCAGCAATTTACACTGAACAATCTACATTTGCAGTATGAACTACTTTGAATTATTTGATATACCTGTATCTATTCAGCTAGATAGTAAGTGGTTGACAACACAATATGTTGCATTACAGAAAAAATTTCACCCCGATTTTTTTGGTCAGGCTTCCATAGAGGAGCAGTCGGAGGTTATGGAAAAATC
>CAIOIZ010000102.1 GCA_903858475.1 uncultured Bacteroidota bacterium | reverse complement strand
GTTTCTGGTACAAATCCTATCGTTTGAAAAAGCGCCGCATAGCCTGATGAATACCTGGGAGGATCATAAAACATTTCCATTCCTCTTTCGGGACTAGCAGTTTCAAAATTAACATAGGGCACCATGTCCCATTTTTTTTCTGTCATGCCCTGGTATAGCTGGGGTTCAAATATGTTTTTCAACCATCCACCCAAATCAGCACTTAATTTATCATATTGTGTAGTCAGTAAGGTCATGGTATGTTGATAATCGGCTCCATCACTTACATGATTATCTATTAGGATGTCTGGATCAAGCCAATGAAATATGGCTGCAAATGACTTTGCTTCTTTTGTATCGCATTTTGTGAAATCACGATTAAGGTCAAGGTTTTGTGCACTACCTCTAAAGCCATACTCAAGCGGCCCATTCTGATTGGCACGGGAATAGGCATTTCTGTTGAGACAACCTCCAATATTATAAACCGGAATAAAAGCGAGTGCAATATTCTCTGGTAATTTTATTTTTTTTGCAACGATGTCTCTTACCAATAACATGCTAGCATCAATGCCATCTGGTTCTCCTGGGTGTATGCCATTATTGATTAATAAAACAACTTTGCTTTGCAAATGCCATTTTGCTGGATCAAATTTTCCGTCAGCGCTCACCAATACAAGATGCAATGGATATCCAGCATCCGTCATACCCATTTCTTTTACCAGTACTTGATTAGATGACTTATCCATTTTTTGATACCAATCAATGGCTTCAAAATAGGTGGCTGATTCCAATCCATTGGATTTTTCAAACCGGCATTCTTGGGCATTACTATCTAGTAATATGAAAATTAAACAACTGATTAAAATGATTCGCTTCATGTAGCATTAATTTTTGTGAAGCTACAAGGATTTTTGATTGAAAACTGACCGTTGATAAAATTGTATCGCAATTAGTAATTGTATGGTAGATAAGTTGAAATTGTCTTTTGGTGGAAAATTGATTTTATAATAAAAGGCCGACTTCAAAAGCCGGCCTTTTTAAAATCAATAATATTTTTATTATCTAATAATCACCAAGGTTTGGTGAATATTGTTGCTGCCGTCGGTCAGCACCAAATGATAAGTTCCCATCGGTATTTGGTTTACATCTACTGTAATATTGTTCTGCATGGCTGATACTGCAGTTTGTAATAATGACCTACCTGCCATATCTGTTATTGTTAGATAGGCTGCTTTTGATAAGGGTTGAGATAGTTTTACATTCACTAAACCAGCAGTTGGATTAGGGTAAATAGCTGCATTGAGTAATTGTTCATTTAATTTTATACTTACTGTTTTGCTATAATTAAATTTACCATCAATGTCTATCATTTTTAATCGATAAAAAACATTTTTTGCAACTGGTAGATGACGATCAGTAAAATCATAGTTAGCTAAGTTCCTTCCTGCTACTGTTCCAATTTTTATAAAACGGATACCATCTATGCTTCTTTCAATATCATATGATTTAAAACTGGTTTCACCCGTCGCCTTCCAATTTAATACAATGCTTTCGTTGTATTTGCTGGCATTGAAATCAAGAATAGTAACTGGAGTAACGATGCCTGTACAACTCCATATGTCATATACATATTCTGGATGATCAATGAAAGGGTTGCGATTCCCTTGTAATCCATAAACGGCATTGTTGCGATCAATTTCTTTTTGGCTGACGGGGTCTTGTGTATGCCATTTGTAAAGCATATTGATATACCATTGATCCAATGCAGGGTATGCATTGCCACTTAATATATCATTGGCGTTGCCATTATTTTGCCATCCAGCAACTAAGTTTTCATATCGGGTAACCATGTATAAATGAGCTCTGGCAAAGTCGCCCTTGTATTCATTTCTTGGTTCAAATACTACGCCACTAAAACCAGGATAAGTATTAGG
>CAIOIZ010000101.1 GCA_903858475.1 uncultured Bacteroidota bacterium | reverse complement strand
TCAGCCTTGCAAGGTTTTTGAGTATCTCAATGAAAACAAAGGTAATTCCCAAACTTTACTCGAACAGGAGAAAAACACCATGAATTAGGGAGGTTTACCTCATGCTCTTGGGGAAATGCTCATCACAATCCGTAGCGTAGGCTACATGAGTTGCCATAAATCGATTTTAAGTCTATAAATTTTTGATTTGAGGGCTTTAAATACCAAAAGGCCAGTAGTGTTTGCGGAAATAAAAAAAAGGAAATTTGGGCAGGAAATTGCGTTTAAAATTGGCAGGACTGTTTTTGGAAAGCAAATAATCCAATTTTAGCCCTCAACAATTTTAAGAATTGCATCGACAAGCAAATGTAAAGAGCCATTGTAATCAAGCTTTCCCTCAATCAATTTGAAATCTGGCTTACGGTGCTTCAGCCCCCTGTTTCGGAATAATGGACGGTTACTCTCCAACACAATGAATTTGTTGCGACCAACAACTTTGAATAGCTCCGTGCGTGCATCCATAACCGTATGCTCCACCATCAGGCGATAGTTCTTGTTACCATACTTGATGGTTATCCAAAAGTTCATAAACAAATGTAAATAAACACAAATGGTAACGCTTGATTTTAATTGTGTTGCTTTTCAATTCAAATCAAATTAGCTTAATTCAAAACTGTTTTATAATTTCACACCAGAAAGTGTTTCCAACTAACTTAAACTGGAGTTATAACACCATTTTGACACCAACAGGAATTGAGTATGCTGTAATTCATTGATTTACAGTTTCAAGTTAATCATATTAGTAATCCAATCCGGATCACAAAAAGCAGCAGTAATGCTGCTTTTTTATTTTATCATTGCTCGCCAGCTTTGTTGCTCCCTTCCCGAATTAATCCCATTCAAATTATAATCTGTTTCATGATGTAAGTTTACAATTTCTGATTGCGAATACTCAGAACCTTGCAAAGGCAATCATCCTGCCGCTTATATTTATTTTAAAAATAAAAATAGAATAGTTGTATTTTAATATAAATATTCTATGTTTGCACACTGAAAAGAGTAGCTAACCACTTTTGAATACCCGCTAACTTTTTTTTGCTAATCTCATATCTTTCGAAAATACCCACCCCCCATCTAATGAAATAATTTGCTAGTCGTTATACCAACGACCCATTTTTGTACTTCCATACAGAAGATAAATCACTATATCCTAATTGAAGTAATCGAACTTAAGATTCTATAGTTATCCCTATTTGAAAAATTAAAATAAATAGTGTGCCTCAGCTTAACAGCTGTTTTACTAACCCTATAAATTTAAACAAAACGCTAAAAAAAAACACATGAAAAAAACACCAAACAAATGCTTTCAGTATGCACTAATGTGTATAGTGTCGCTATTTGCAATGAATGTACAGGCTAAAACAATACTGTCTGACATTCAAATCAATTACAATGGCAATCCGTATTGCGCCATTGGAACTGCAACAGTTACTATTACTAATCAAAACGAAGGTACTACTGGCACTTTTAGTTCAACTCCAGGATTAAGTATTAATACAAGCACAGGAGCTGTCAACCTTGTAACAAGCACGCCTGGCACTTACACAGTAACCTATACCTACCATAATAATAGCGGCGGTGAAGGAAATGGTGGTGGCGGTGAAGGAAATGGTGGCGGCGGTGAGGGAAATGGTGGTGGCGGTGAGGGAAATGGTGGCGGCGGTGAAAACGGCAGTAGTGAAAACGGCAGTAGTGAAAACGGCGGCGGTGAAAATAATCAAACAACCACTACTACTATCACTATTAATCCAATTTCACACAATGTATTCACTGAAACCAGTTGTGAATCTTTTAGCTGGAATGGCACTACCTATACTAGCAGCGGTGTATATACCCATGCTTATAACAATACTTATGGTTGTGCTTCAGTTGATACACTTAATTTAACCATCAACCATGGTACACACAATGCCGAAATCAAAAGCAATTGCGATTCATTTGTATGGCATGATAATACCTATACAACCAGTGGCACTTACACCCATGAATACAACAATGAACTTGGATGTGCTTCTGTTGATACCTTGCATTTAACCATCAGACATAGCAGTTCAAGCACTACTACCATTTCAGCTTGTGGATCGTATGAGTGGAATGGCACAAATTATACTCAATCTGGTAGCTTTACATTTATGAGCACCAATGCCGAAGGCTGTGATTCAACTTGCAACCTAGCATTAACCATTAAAGCACTTCCTAATCAATATTCAGTTACCGGCGGCGGAAGCTACTGTGCTGACGACGAAAACGATGGAGAAGGCGAAGGTGAAGGTAATGGAGAAGGTAATGGAGAAGGTAATGGAGAAGGTGATGGTGATGGTGATGGTGATGGTAACGAAGCTGGCCGATACATTGGCCTAAGCGGGTCAGAAACTGGCTTTAGCTATCAATTAAAATTAAATGACAATGCTATTGGCTCTCCTAAAATTGGGAATGGTGCTGCTATTAATTTTGGAAAAAAATATTTAGCTGGCGTTTATTCAATACTTGCTACTAACCCTAGTACTGGTTGCTCAATTAACATGAGTAATACTGTTACAATTATTGTGTACAGAAAACCAAACCCTAGTGTTACACCTGCTAGCCAAACAATTTGTACTGGTACAGCTATTGCTACCATTACTTCTACTGATTTAGCTAACCAAACAGGTACTACTTATACTTGGACAAGAAGCAATACCAATAATTTAACTGGCATCAATGCAAATGGAACGGGAGCTGCCATCACTGGAAGCTTAACCAACAATACTTCCACTCAACAAAAAACAACATTTACTATTACTGCAATCAGCGCTTGCGGAACTAAAAGCAAAACCGTTACAGTAACTGTAAATGCCAATTCAACTATTAGCGGTCAACCTGCTAACCAATCAAAAAATGTTGGACAAACTGCTAGCTTCACGGCTAATGCAACAGGATCGATTGTAAGTTACCAATGGGAACAAAGCACCAATAATGGTGTAAGCTGGACTACCGTTAACAATGGCGGAAATATCACTGGTGCCACTAGCAATAACTTAAGAATTGCAAATCTTACACTATCACAGAGTGGCAATAAGTACCATTGCAATATTACTCCACAATGTGGCAATGCATTGGTAAGCAATAATGCAACTTTAACCGTTGGTTCATGCAATAACAATCATGAAGAAAGGACCAATGCAAATGTTTCCAAAAAAATGACCGCAGGGGCTGCACAACAAATAACTGCAAATTTACAAGCAGGTGTTTCTCCTAATCCTACTTCAGGTCGCTTTAACTTGGTTACAAATCAATTGAATATTGGAAAAGCCCAAATTAAAATCTTGAATGCACAGGGATTGGCCATACAATCAATGAATATCAATATTGTTTCTGCATCACAAACAATTAATCTGAATATTGAAACTGCTGCCAAAGGCATCTACTATGTTCAAATTGTTCAAAACAACCAGGTTAAAACTTATAGCCTGACAAAATATTAAGATGGATGATTTTCCTAGGAAATGGGACAGCCCCATTTCCTAGGTTATTTCAAAAAAGAATGGCGCTTGAATAAAATTACACAGGTGCATTTAAATCCTAGGTGTAAAATCCTACTAGTTTTTACAGACCGCTTTAAATCAATTCCTTTCCATATATCTTAATAAAGAACGTATTCCAATATTGTATTTATAAAAGCACAAGTCTCTTGTGCTTTTATTTTTTTGTGACAGGCTGTTGATTGGAAAAATAAAAAACCACCCATTATAGCGATACTTTGTATTTTTATTCAATGGACGTAAAGATAGAGGCCAGTTGGAAAGCCGTTTTGAAAGCCGAATTTTCGAAACCCTATTTTCAACAAATTGTTACTTTCTTAAAAACAGAGAAAGCTGCCGGTAAAATCATTTACCCGCCAGGCACCCATATTTTTAATGCCTTCAACCAAACCCCATTTAGCAAATTAAAAGTGGTAATACTGGGGCAAGATCCTTATCACGGACCCGGTCAGGCTCATGGACTTAGTTTTTCTGTACCCAATGGCATTAAGCCCCCTCCCTCCTTGGTAAATGTTTTTAAAGAAATACAAAAAGATATTGGTGTAGGAATGCCCGCCGCCTACGGAAATCTTACTAAATGGGCCGAACAAGGTGTGTTATTATTAAATGCAGCACTTACGGTGCGTGCCAACGAACCCTTTAGCCACGCTAAATTTGGATGGTCACTATTTACAGATGCAGTCATCAAAAAAATTTCAGATGAAAAAGAAGGCATTATCTTTCTATTATGGGGAAAATTTGCACAAGAAAAAATATCCTTGATAGACGAAACCAAACATACTGTATTAAAAGCTGCTCACCCCTCTCCCTTTAGCGCTGACAAAGGATTTTTTGGTTGCAAACATTTTTCTATCAGCAATCAAATTTTAGTGAAGCAAGGCAAGGCCCCCATCGATTGGAAATTACTAACCCCTTAAAAAAATAAAATAAAATGTCACTTATTAAAAATATCCTTGCACGCATCTGGGCTATCTGGGGATTAATAAGCTTTGCAGGTAGCTTTATACTAATTCTTATTCCCTCTATGTGTGCTTACCTTTTCCGGGAGGAGAAAAAAGGGCAAGATTTTTTCAACTTGGTATCTAGAATCTGGATGAACACCTGGTTATTCTTGATTGCCTGCCCAGTAAAAGTAAATGGCAAAGAAAATTTTAAAGACGCAGAAAATTATATCATCGTTTTCAACCACAACACATTATTAGATGTGCCCCTTTCCTCCCCCTTTATTTATGGAGGAAATAAAACCATTGCCAAAGATTCCTTTGCCAAAATACCCTTGTTTGGATGGTTTTATAAAAGAGGCTCTATACTCGTAAATAGAAAGGATGAGAAAAGCCGAATCCGTAGTTTTGAAGAAATGAAAAGAGTATTGGCAAAAGGAATTCACATGTGCATTTACCCCGAAGGAACGCGCAACAGAACAGCAGCTCCCTTGAAACCATTTTATGATGGCGCTTTTAAATTATCAGTGGATACAAAAAAACCAATAATGCCTTGCCTTATCATCGGCACCAGAGAAGCAATGCCTGTGCAAAAAACACTTTTTTTATGGCCGACCACTCTAAAAATGTATTTCCTACCTCCTATTCTTCCTGGCAATCAAACAGCCAAGGAATTAAAAGAAAATATTTATAAAGTAATGGAAGCTGAATATATTAAACAGTCATCCAAAAAATAAATAATTGATTAGAGGTCGTAGAAATAACGAGTTCGATTGATTTTTAAATCTCTTAGCAATCCGCTTTTAGGACTAATACTAATATTGAAAAAACGATAACGCCCCACAGGTGATACATTTATATTCATCTGCCAACAATGCATCTCCCTACTAATATTCATACTGATGGTACCCAAATCTTTTTCAGTGATATTGTAAAAGCCATTCATGCCTAATTGCCATTTAGGTGTTAGGTTTAATGTACCTCCCCAATTTAGATTCTGACTTATTGATGCGGTATAGCCACTATAATCCAATTTTCGTATACGGCTAAACTGTAGTGAATAAGAAAGATTCACACTCCAGGGTATATTGAAATTAGCAAATTGACCAGGATTGTTTTGTATAAGAGCCGCCTCTTGCTGGTATTCATCCAAGGGCATTCCCGTCATTGGATTCATTTGCTGCTGCACTTGCTCTGATGGAAGTTTTTCTTTTTTATCACCACCCTTAAACTGACTCTGTAAACTAATATTACCACCCATTAAAGTACCGAGTGAAATTGGTTTCTTGGCCCATATTAATTTATTGATTCTATCACCGCGACTATTGGTTTGATAAGGATCAACAACCGCATTGGCGGTAATACTAATCTTATCAAATAAATTGGTTCTGGCAGAAATATTGAAACTACTTAACTGAAAAGAATCTGCCATTAAATTATAACTGCCATTGATACTAAATCCGTCTATTAAAGTTTTCTTTTTGATGGCAGCTTCCCCTGTGTCTTTTTTACTCAGTGTTTTCATTTGAAGGTTATTGTCGATGCCAAAACTAATACCGCCAAATTTACCATCTCCAAATCCTCCAAAAATACTACCATCGTATACAGAAAAACGAGCGGTATTATTAAAGGTATCCACCTGTGTACGATACCAGCTTTTTCCATTCATATCAGGCTTATAACTAATACTCATACTCGGTCTAATTTCATGGCGAATGGCCTGTATCCTACTCTTTTTGCCAAAGGTATACATGCCAAAAATTCGAGTACTCATACCAATACCAAAACTCATCTCACGGGCAGCATAAAATCCTTTATTTACTGCCGTATCTACTTTCTTTTGACTAGTGTTCCAAGAACGAACAAATTTCTGTTGATACCATCTTTCTTGAAAACTGATACTCGGTGCTATTTGCACATGCCCAAGTTCTGGCAGGGATAAACTAATGGGCACCGAGTGCATAGCACCCCATTGCAGTTTATCAATTAATTGTTTACCGATATTACCCAAGGTATCGTAAAAAGAAGAAATACTTTTTACATTACTGTTCAATGCGATCCCAATATTTTCATACCATTTCAAATCACCAATGGCTTCTTTTTTACGAAAAGGATATTGTGTATTTATATTGTATGCAATATCGGGAAAGTTTAAATTGATTAGTTTTTGAGAAGTGTTCTGATTGTGATTGGCACTAACGGTTAAGCTAAAGGGCTTATCCTTCCATATTTTCGAATAAGTAATAGAGGAGTTCAATTGATTGGTGAAATTTCGCATCGGACTATTCGGCACCAATGCATTGAACTTACTGCTACCGGCATTTACATTCGCATTAAAGGTAACACCGGGTCTTGCCTTGGTATCGCTGCTATGACTCCAGCGTATATTCATTGTTCTACTGGAAGAATAATCTGGATCGCCCTTGAAATTATATTTGAATCGCTGTATATCGTATGACAGACTACCTCGATAATGATATCGTTTATAATAATTCGGGCTTATACTGGCCGTCCAGCCACCATAAGAATAAATAGTTCCTCGAACGGTAGCATCCCAATTATCATTGAGTACTTTATAATACCCCAAGCCTTCCAATGAAAGTCCTAATTGCTCATTGGCTGAAAAAGTAGGTGCCAATATACCCGAATGCCTTCCCTGGGATAATGGATAAATACCAAAGGGCAAAGCAATTGGCAATGGTACCCCTTCAATTTCGGGATGCACCGGACCTGTAATGGCCATGATTTTATTTCTGAACTTCACTTTTCCTGCAACGAAGGAAAAATGCGGTGTATCTAAATTACAAGTAGTGAAGCGGGCATTCCTTGCATAGATAACATCCTCCTTATTTTCTTTCACTTTTTTACTAATGGCGGTTTGAACATACATTTCATCTTGCTGAAAATAGGTACTCTTAGTCCGGCCCTTTCCTGTACTGAGATTAAACCAAATGCTATCATTAATCGATTTAAAACCGCCCTGTGTAAAATTGACAAAGGAAATAACCTTACCTGTGCTATCTCGCACCAAATGCGCTTTTACCAAATTGGTTTGCTGGTCATATTCTATATTCGGTGCCACCAATTCATTATCAACATAGGTTACCTTGGTCTCCTTGCCATACAAGACAATGCGTTTAGCAGGCACATCCAATATCATGGAATCATCGGCATGATAAGCTATGGGGGCATCCAAAGTATCCTTACTCATCTTCAGATTAAAAGTATCCGTTTTAGGTACAATGCTATCCTTTCGGGGATTGGCTTTATTCTTGGCAATTTCGGCTGCTAATCGCGCTTCATAGGTATTGCGCGCACTGTCGTTGCCCATTAATTTATTCTTGGGAATGGTATCTTGAGCAGTTAATGAAATGTGAAAATTACCATTTGCAAAACTAAAATTACCTGCATACAGCGTTACAACCGAAAGCAGGCATGCCAATGCATAACCTAATTTGTATTTTGCCTTACCTTTGCGCAGATCAGTCATAATTTAGTTTGGCAAAAATAGCCAATATAACGGATGAAAATGTGAAGGATCACTTAATTACTGACCCCCGGTTAAACCAAGTATCAATGTTGAAGAACAAAGTGCCGTTTCTTGTCCTATTTGCTGCATTGCAGTTGTTAATATTTTCAAACAGTTTTGCCCAGGGTGCTAAAAAATTGCAGACCATTATCGTGGATGCTGGTCATGGCGGTCATGATGCTGGTGCAGTTGGACAATACGAGAATTCCCTTCGCAGCAAAGAAAAAGATGTTACCCTAGCCATAAGTAAAAAATTGGTGGCTGAATTGCGCAAGCAATTGCCAGATGTAAATACCATCCCCACCCGTACTACAGATATTTACCAAAGTCCGACTGAAAAGGCCAATATTGCCAATGAAAAAGGCGGACAATTATTTGTGTGCATTCATGCCGATAGCGGCCCATTAAAACAAGGCAGGCGTCAGGTAGGCACCCGTGAAGAAACGCGATACCATGTAACGTATAAAAAAGTAAAAAAGAAAAAAGTAAAGATTTCGACTCCTTATAAAGTAACGGTACCGGCATATGAATATTTCAAAATGCCCTTACAAAGAAGCGGTACCAGTGTATGGATTTTTGCCGCTCATAAAACAAGCGAAAAATTAAAAGCGATTACTGGTGGTGGAGAAGATTTTGAATTGGAAGCCAATGAATCTGATTCTTTCGCCAATAATTTTGATTTCAATAGTCCGGTTGGTAGAGCATTGGCCAATTTGTATATGACGCGCTTTTTTAAAAGAAGTGATAACCTGGCAAGCATGGTCAATGAGGAAATTGAAAAAACAGGCAGGAACACATTTGGGGTGAATCAACGCCAAAAAGGAATCTGGGTTTTACAAGCAACAAATATGCCTGCTATCTTAGTAGAAACAGGCTTTATCAATAACCCAGAAGATGAGCGTTATATAAACAGTGAAGAAGGTCAGCAAGAGATGGCCGCATCCATTGCTGCTGCCATTGTGCGATACAAACAACAAATTGACCACACTACTGGTGCTGCTGAATCAGTGCCGGCTACCGCCAGGGTACAAACTGCAGAACCTAAACCAACTACAGATTATACAAAACGCAGCAATAATATATTAGAAAAAATAAATCTTACCCAAAACACCGTTACGGTTGATTTATACGATAATGCAGAGGTGGATGGCGACATTGTATCTGTATTTTTAAATGGAAAGAATATTTTAGACAATAAAACCCTTACTGATAAGCCGCTAAGGTTAACTGTAAACCTTGATCCAACAAAGGCAGAAAATGAATTACTCATTTATGCGGTCAATGAAGGCAGTATTCCTCCCAATACCGGATTAATGATTGTAATGGACGGCAATACCCGCCATGAAGTACATTTTAAAGCCGATAGCCAAAAAAATGGGGTGATATTGTTTACGCATCGATAAGCAGCATTCCTACTATCTCTTTTTTTCTTGCAGCATTTGCTTCAATAATGAAGTCTTTATCAAACATTGGTACTAATTAGCACATATACGGAAAAAACTTTCCCTATTTTTGCTATCAAATCAACCGGAAGACCAGATGAAAATTTCAAATGAAACAAAGATTGGCGTGCTTACAGCAGTTGCCATTACTTTATTGGTGCTAGGCTTTAATTTCTTAAAAGGAAAAAGCTTTTTCGGTAAAAGCCATACGATGTATGCCAAATTCTCTAATATTCAAGGCTTACTTCCCTCTAATCCAGTAACCATTAATGGGATGCAGGTTGGCAATGTTTATACCATTACAGTTGATAAGGACATGACCGACATCAAGGTGAATATGAATATGACAAAAGAGGTAAATATTCCTCGTAATTCTGTTGCCTTTATCAGACCCAACCCACTAGGCACTACTTCGGTGGAAATTAAATTGGGAGATGCTAAAGAATATTTCAAAAAAGGCGAATTGATTCCTACAGAAGAAAGCAGCGGACTACTAGAAGAAGCCATGGGCAAGATTGATCCTGTTTTATATTCAGTTAAAAAGGCCTTGCACTCTTTGGACTCACTTATTGGCACTATCAATAGTGTATTGGATCCCGAAAGCAAAAACAATTTAAGAGCAACGATGGCTAATTTAAACCAAACCACCGCCAACCTCACCGTATCTTCTGCTTCATTAGAAACCTTGCTCAATACACAAACAGGTGCATTAGCAAAAACGCTCAACAATGTAAGTTCCTTTACTGGAAACCTAGCTGCTAATAATGAAAAATTAAATGCAGTAATGACCAATATGGGCAAGGCAACAGATAATATTGCTAAACTAGATTTGGAAAAAACATTAACCACCCTAAATGGTACGATTACGGAAATGAAGAATACCTTATCCAAATTAAATAATACCAATGGCACGGCCGGCATGTTGCTCAATGATCCAAAATTGTACAATAATTTGTCAGCTACTGCCAATAAGATTAACATCTTATTGGATGATTTAAAAACCAATCCCAAGCGTTATATCTCTTTCTCTGTATTCGGAAAGAAAAATAAAAGCACAGGACTCATGGTTCCTCTACCTGATACATTGAATGCCCCCTACCTAGAAGTAAAGAAAGAAAATTAATTTTGTGAAAGGCTTAGCAATTAAAATTAGAAATTGCGCTCTCATCAGATGCATTCTATATATTGAAATCTAAATTCTACATATTCCTATTGTTTTTGCTGGCTGGCAATACAGTTTGTGCTCAACAACCCGTGCAAATTAATCTGCCCCCTACCGATACGACTAAATCAATTGAAATTATTAGAGGCCGGAGCATGCGTCTTAAAACAATTGACTCTGTAACAACATTACAAACCCTAGCAGGCGATGCCATGGTTCGTCAAGGCAATACAACTTTGGCAGCAGACAGCATAGTCATTAATAGAAATACCAGCATTGCAGAAGCCTTTGGCAATGTAAAAATCAATGATGCCGATAGTGTATTTACGTCTGCCCGTTACCTTAAGTATATTGGAAAAGACCGAATTGCCTTTTTAAAGGACAAAGTTGTTTTCACCGATCACAAAGGCATATTACAAACCGATGACTTGGAATATGACCTCAAAACAGGCATTGCCATTTATAAGAATGGGGGCAGAATTTTGAATGAAAAAACCGTACTTACCAGTAAGGAGGGCGTTTATTACTCAGATACCAAGGATGTATATTTTAAGAAGAATGTGCACCTGGTTGATCCTAATTATGATATTCATACAGATAGTTTATTATACAATACAAGTACCTCCATTGCCACTTTCATTGCACCTACACATATAGTTAGCAAGGATGGTGTGGTAGATACCAAGAGCGGCACCTACGATTTAAAAACAGGCAAGGCAGTATTTTATGAAAGAACAGCTTTTAGTGATAGTACCCATTCAGGTATAGCCGATAATATAGCCATTGATGACAAAACAGGCATGATTCAAATGAGTGGAAAGGCTAAACTGGTAGATAGTAGCAATAACGTAACTGTACTGGCAGGTGTTATTTTCCTCGATCGCAATAAAAATTCCTTCCTGGCCTCTCAAAAACCGGTGATGATACTCTATCGTGATAACGACAGTACCTATATTGCGGCAGATACCCTGTTTTCGGGATTGAGGAAATACGATAGCCTGGCTAAAAAAGAAATATTGGTGAAGGATACGCTTAAAAATGCTGCGCGAATCAACACCAATACTACGGATACGGCTATTCGCTATTTTTTAGCATTTAACCATGTGCGCATATTCAATGATAGTTTGCAGGCCGTTAGTGATAGCCTCTATTATGCTTCCGATGATTCAACTTTCAAATTATTCAGAGACCCGATTATCTGGAATGCCAAAACTCAAGTTAGCGGCGATACCATTTACTTGTTTACCGAAAAACAAAAAGCCAAAAGGCTCTATGTTTTTAATAATGGTATTGTTATTAATGAAGCCAATCCGAAGATGTATAACCAAATTGGAGGTCGTACCCTGAATGGATATTTTGTAGAAGGCAATATTGATTATATGCGCGTCAAGGGATCCCCTGCAGAAAGTATATCCTATCCACAGGATGATGACAGTGCCTATACTGGCATGAACAGAACCAGTGGCGATATCATTGATATTTATTTTCTACATAAGGATGTCAATAAAGTTAAATTCACCAACGATGTGAATGGCACCATGTATCCCATTCGACAAATTCCTGAAGAAGCTAAATTTTTAAAGAACTTCAAATGGCAGGATAAAAGAAGACCCAAAAACAAACTGGAATTGTTTGAATAGTTTTTCTTTGCCTTCGCTTCCTTCTTTCTAACCCAATCTTTTGTTGTATTTTAGTTGCATGCAAACCGCCATTGTTATTTGTTTTATGGTAGGCTATCTATTGATTGTGCTGGAAAGCAGCATTCGTATCAATAAAGCTGCTGCCGCGCTGTTAACTGCTGTAATATGCTGGGTACTCCTGCTATTTTCAGGCAACGACTACATGGCCACTACCCATTTATTAATGGAACAATTGGCAGAAATAGCAGGCCTCGTATTCTTTTTACTAGGCGCCATGACCATTGTTGAATTGATTGATGCACACAATGGATTTGACATCATTACACAAAAAATAACTACTACGAATAAACGAAAATTGCTTTGGGTCATCAGCATCCTTAGCTTTTTCCTTTCCGCCATCTTGGATAATCTAACCACTACCATTGTAATGATATCATTGGTTAGGAAACTCGTGGATGACAAAGAAACACGGCTTTATTTTGCTGGCATGATCATCATCGCCGCGAATGCTGGTGGCGCCTTCTCTCCCATTGGTGATGTTACTACTACCATGTTATGGATTGGCGGACAAATTAGTCCAATGGGCATTATTGGCAAACTACTATTGCCCTCCATGGTTTGCCTAGTCATTCCATTATTAGTTGCGAATCTATATGTAAAAGGAAAGATTGAAAGACCTGCCAATATGGTAGCAGAAAGCATTTACAATAGAAAAGAACAACTGATTGTTTTTATAGTTGGCATCGCCTGCCTGGTGATGGTGCCTGTTTTTAAAACGCTCACCCATTTGCCACCCTTCATGGGTATGCTACTGGCCTTGGCCATCATGTGGATTATTACAGAAATTATTCACAAAGGAAAAAATGAAGAGGACAAAGATGCTTTATCGGTAGCTTATGCGCTGCAAAAAATCGATAGCCCCAGTATTCTGTTTTTCCTAGGTATTCTAATTGCCATTGGCGCATTGCAAGCATCAGGACAATTACAACAATTATCGCAATGGCTTACGCTTCATTTAAAAACGGATACACAAATTACCACCAGCATTGGCTTAATATCAGCCGTTATAGACAACGTGCCCTTGGTGGCAGCTTCTCAAAATATGTTCTCCCTACAACAATACCCTACAGATCATTTTTTCTGGGAACTACTTGCCTATTGTACGGGTACTGGTGGCAGTATTTTAATTATAGGATCAGCTGCAGGAGTGGCGGCTATGGGCATTGAAAAAATTAATTTTATCTGGTACCTAAAGCGTTTTTCTTTACTTGCTTTACTGGGCTATTTTGCAGGTATCCTTGTATATCTATTGCAACATTGTCTTTTGGGTTTATAGTTTTTCAAATCTTTAACAGAAATTTTCAACAACAACACGCTTGGTGTAAGTGAAAAATAATGAATGGCATTATTTTGGTAATGTTATCGTTAAAACAAAACACATGAAGCAAGTACTGACAGTAATCCTATTTACAATAAGCCTATCAATGGCTAAAGCACAGGGCGATTATAAAACTGCCCTTGGTATAAGAATGGGCCCCTCCATCCCAGCTATCAAAAGTGGAATCAGTATCAAACATTTTATTGGCAATAATGCGATTGAAGGCATCATCAGTTTTGGAGATGCCGTTGGACTTTGTGGATTGTATGAAATACACAAACCTTTGGCAAATACCAATCTCAAATGGTTTATTGGCGCTGGTGGTTATGCTGCTTTTAATAACAGTTCCAGTAGTATTGGTGCTGCAGGTATTGTAGGACTGGATTATAAATTTGCCGGACTACCATTGAACTTATCGCTCGACTGGAAGCCAGAATTAAACCTTATTACCAAGGTGGGATTTGAAGCATCTACGGTTGGCTTTACTGCAAGATTTACATTTAAATAAATGTATTCCCTAACCTTAATAATTAATAGCAATTATAAAAATATTAACTTCAATATGTAATTGTATTATTATCGGAATCCTATAATAGAATAAAACATCGTTATGAGGAATTCAATATTTATTATCAGCTTCCTGCTTGCATGGAATATTACTTATACACAAGCATACCACTTGCAAGACTCCATACTATATGCCCAGGGTAAACCCTTGGCCATTTTTCGCATACAATCAGACAATTCAATACCCCTTTATAATCTCCATGTGCTATCATTAAAGTCAGATACCTTAGTGGAAGCAGATTTGATTGAGTTTACTGCTCCTGTAAGTGAGTTGAAATCTTTTTATTACTATGAACTCAGGTTTCCGAAATCAAAGGACACCGTATCCCTCTATATAGAAGGAGAAGCATTCTCATTAACACTTACAAAAATTATAGAGTACTACCATTTATTAAATGATAATACCATCGATACATCGGCACTGGTCTATTTTAAAAATAGTTACAGCCCTATTAAAACCTTCCAGGGAAAAATAAATGAAATAAGTGATTACCTAGTAGTTACCCGCAATTTTGATGAACAAGTACAACGCGATCGCACCAAGCCAGTAAGTATAGAAAGAGACAGAATCATCATGCAAGATGGTGTTAAGATAGGCATCATTGGAACCTTTGAAAATGTAACTAGTACCAATCGTCCCATTTATGCCCCAGCTCAAAAAGCAGCCTTTGGCGAAGCGCCTAAAACCGTTTATTATATTGCCGACTATGTAATGAAGATTACAGAAGAAACCGAATTCTTCCTGGCCAATGGCAGAAGGGTTGAACTCAACAGATTGAGAAATCAGTACTTTTCAATCAACAAAAAAGATGAAATCGGCTACCAATTATTTCAAGTGTCGAAAAAGAAAAAATACAAAGTAGGCAGCGGCACAGAAGAAAGACTCCGCTTGATTTGCTTTTTAATTGAGGATTATTATTTATAAGAACCCGTTACGGCCAGTAGTTTCTTTAATAAAAATATTTTTTGACTAAGTAATTTTGCACATAATCTCGCACGCCTTCTTCCAGACTATAGAAAGGAGTTGTATAGCCAGCGGTTTTTAATTTATTCATTTTCGCTTCTGTAAAATACTGGTATTTGTCCCGAATATCTGCTGGCATATCGATGTATTGAATTTGAGTTGGCAAATCCAATGCTGTACAGCAGGATGCAACCAAATCATTAAATGATCTGGCCCTACCAGTACCTAGATTATAGAGTGCGGATGCAGGCCTGTTTCGCATCAGCCAATAACAAATGGCCACTACATCTTTTACATATACAAAATCTCGCAATTGTTCTCCATCCTTAATGCCTTCCTTATGAGACTTAAATAATTTCACCAAGCCCTTTTCTTGAATTTGATTGAAAGAGTGAAAAATTACACTTGCCATTCTAGCTTTATGGTATTCATTGGGACCATAAACATTAAAAAATTTCAGTCCAGCCCAAAAAGGCGGCGCCCACATACCCGGCAAGGCAGTGGCTTCCTGTTTTAATACCCATTTGTCAAATTCATTTTTCGAAATTCCATAAGGATTCAATGGCTGAAGATTTTCAATTTTGCTTTGATCATCCTCATAGCCTGCTTCGCCATTTCCATAAGTAGCAGCAGAAGAAGCGTATACCAATGGCACATGAAATTTGGTACAGTAGTTCCAGATTTTTTTTGAGTATTCGAGATTGAGTGCTTCATGAATAGCATAATCAAATTCGGTTGTATCAGTTCTTGCGCCAAGATGAAATATAAAATCTACAACGGGTTTTTCTATTTTCAACCACTCAAAAAAATTGGCCCGCTCAACCCGCACTTTGTATTTTTTATTGAGCAGATTGAGTTCTTTTTCATCCCGGTCAAATTCATCAACCAGAATGAGATTTTCATACCCCTGTTGGTTCAGGTAACTTACCATACAGCTTCCAATAAAGCCATAGGCACCGGTTACTACGATTAATGAATTTGTGTTCATAATTATAAAGATGAAAGAGCATGTTCACTTTCGTGACCTGCCAGTAATTCCGCTATAGCATTGTCATAGGCATTTTTCCAGTCACTTACAGCACCCCAATCCTCGCTGTTTACCACAATAGTACCACTAGTCACCGTACCCAAATAAGTAACCACGGTTTCTAATTTCTCCAATAATAGAATAAAATCATTTCGATTTTCTTTACTAACAGTAACGACTACCCTACTTTGAGATTCGCCAAACCAAAAAGCATCTGAACGAATTTCTTTTTGAGACTGCACTACATTCATGCCTAGGTTGCGATTGAAACAGCTTTCCATCAAGGTAACAAACAAGCCACCTTCACTTACATCATGTGCAGAATGAATCAGTTTTTTATCAATCATTTTTCTTATTTCTCTTTGCACTTCACATTCTTCTTCAATCTCGAAATAAGGAGCAGGAGAAAATTCTATGCCTTTTAATTTATGCAGGTATTCAGAAGAACCTATATCATTGCGTGAGATGCCCACCAAATAAATTTCATCATCCTCCTGCTTAAAGTCCATGGTCATTTTATCATTGACAGATTCCAGCACCCCTACCATACCAATCGTTGGTGTCGGGTACACAGGGCCGTCTGGTCCCTGATTATAGAAACTCACATTACCGCCTGTTACTGGCGTATCAAAACGACGGCAAGCGGCTCCCATTCCTTTGATGGCTTCAACAAATTGGTAATATACTTCAGGGTCGTAAGGGTTTCCAAAATTGAGGCAGTTGGTTATGCCCAATGGCTTACCACCACTGCAAACAATATTTCGAGCAGCTTCTGCTACTGCAATCATGGCACCTTTGTATGGATCAGCAAATACATAACGACTATTACAATCGGTGGTTAAAGCAAGGGCTTTATTAGTTGGCTTTGCTAATACAATGGCTGCATCACTGGGGGCATTGGTACTAACGTTGCCGGTACCTACCATGCTATCATATTGAGTATAAACCCAACGCTTACTCGCGATATTAGGAAGCTTAATTAATTGTTGGGCAACAGGCAATAATTGATCAGGCACAGCAATAGCATCCATATCAAATGCTTCAATCTTTTCAAAATAAGCTGGTACTGCTGTTGGACGATCATATTGCGGAGCACCGCCTCCCAATACCAATTCATAGGCAGGTAAGGACGCTTCCAGTGTTCCATTCATATAAAAATTCAATATACCATCCTCGGTTACTTCTCCAATTTCGCTACAAGGAAGATCCCATTTTTCAAAAACTTCCAGGATAAGATGTTCCTTTCCCTTTTCTGCTACTAGTAACATTCTTTCCTGGCTTTCGCTAAGCAGTAATTCCCAGGCCTTCATATTTTTTTGACGAGTAGGCACTTTATCCAAATCAATGCGCATACCAGCCTCTCCTTTAGCACTCATTTCGGAGGTAGAGCAAATGATACCAGCAGCCCCCATGTCTTGCATACCCACTACGGCACCAGTTTTAATTACTTCTAAGCAAGCTTCTAATAATTTCTTTTCTTGAAAAGGATCGCCTACTTGTACTGCAGGCAAATCTTCTGCACTATCGGCGGTGATATCAGCACTGGCGAAACTAGCACCTCCAATACCATCTTTACCAGTAGCACTTCCCACAAAAAAAACAGGATTGCCCTTGGTTTTACCAGAAGTAGCAGATACGGTTTCTCCATTTTTCAAAATACCCACACTCATGGCGTTCACTAACGGATTAGTATGATAGCAATCTTCAAAATATATTTCACCTCCTACCGTAGGCACCCCAAAACAGTTTCCATAATGACCAATACCATGTACGATTCCTGCTAATAAATGTTGCGTCTTCGCTTCTTTCAAATTACCAAAACGCAAACTATTCAAAGAAGCAATGGGCCTTGCACCCATGGTGAAAATATCGCGGTTAATGCCACCCACCCCTGTAGCCGCACCTTGAAATGGCTCAATAGCAGAAGGGTGATTGTGCGATTCTATTTTAAATACTACGCCATAGCCATCTCCTATATCCATCAAGCCTGCATTTTCCTCCCCAGCTTTTACCAACATTTTTTTTCCATCCCGGGGCAAAGTCTTTAACCATTTGATGGAGTTCTTATAACTACAGTGCTCACTCCACATACCACTGAATGCACAGAGTTCATTAAAATTGGGAGTGCGACCTAATCTCTCCTTTATCAATTCAAATTCTTCCGCTGTGATGCGTAATTGTTCGGCTGTTTGGGCTGTTATTTCCATAATAAAATAATCGGTTGCTAATAATAGGTAAAATTACAGAATGGTCTCCAGTAAAAACTGCCACCCGTTGATATGTTGAAAAGAAAATAATGTCGTTCCTATGAATAGCAGTCGTTTTGAAATCGAATGCAATTTCGAACGGTTTTTACTTATCTTTCCGTATCAAAATGATTCATGCTTCCTTATTTTCTTTTCATATTATACTTGGGTGTTTTTTGTTGGGGAGTTCCCCGCCTCTCATTTGTAAAAAAAAGCGGATTAAGCCAGCTCAGTATAATCAGCTTGCTCCTTTTAAATGTATTGGCTGGTATGGGAGTAGGCTGGACGGCCCTGCATTTTACAGGCATTGACAATGATTATTGGGATATCAATAAATTTGGCTGGGAAGAATACCAATTATTAATTCATCAGCCAGGCGATTATATCAATAATTTATTTCACTCTCATTACGAAAATGGCTATCACAATATTTTCGATTCCTATGCTTCCTATTGGAATGATTTAAGAAATAACCTGGTCATCAAATTTGTATCGATACTCGACCTATTTACGAGTGGCAATTATTATGTGAACAGTATTTTCTTTAGCGTGTTGGCCTTTTTCGGACACATTGCACTTTTTAGAGTATTCCTATATATATATCCTGAAAATAAGAAGCTGGTACTGCTGGGGACTTTTTTACTCCCCTCTATGTTATTTTATTCAGCAGGCATGCACAAGGATGGCTTGGTGTTTTTTTTCATAGGCATGATTAGTTTATTACTGTATCAAATCATCTTTCTAAAAAAACGAAATAGTAAACGCTGGATTTACTTGTTCTTTTTTATCGCATTGCTATTTTTGATACGCAATTTTATAGTACTGGCCTTGGCTCCAGCAATATTGGCGCTTGTGATAGCTGAATGGAAAAAATGGTCGGCTTTTAGGGTGTTTTTCATCACCTATGCAATCACTGCCCTTGTTTTTTTTAATCTCAGTGCTGTTTTGCCCTCTTTCAATTTACCCGAAACCTTTGCTAAAAGGCAATGGGATTTTAAGAATCAACCTTGGGCAGGGGTAGGAAAAACAGATATTTCTTTGACAACGCTTTACCCGAATTTTAGAAGCTATGTTAATAATACACCCCAAGCTATCAACCATGTTTTAATGCGGCCCTATATCAGCGAGTATAAGCCCATTAGTCTCTTCCCTTTTTCGGTAGAACTCTTTTGCTACCAATGCCTGTTTATCCTTTTTTTATTATTCAAAAAAAGAACGCAGCCCAATCAGCAATCCTTTATTTTATTCGGACTCTTTTTTGCCCTGCTTATCTACTTGAATATCGGCTATACAATACCTAATATTGGATCCATCATTAGATACCGAAGCCTCTACCTACCCTTTATCATCACCCCCTTGCTTTGCAGCATTAATTGGGAAAAATGCATGAAAATCATTCAATTTAAAAAATAATATAATATTTACTATTTTTCCACATTTCACCATTTTTTATGTGATTTTATAGTTTTACTCTATTTTTTACGCTTATTACTATTACTTTTGTTGCCTAAACCTCAAATTTATGCAATCTTTACGTTCCCACGCGCTGGAAAACCTCACCAGCAATCCAGTCGAAGTAAAAGTATCCGGTTCTTCAAAAATCACTGCCATCTTTAATGAAAATGTTTTCACACTTAAAATTGCACGACAATTTTTAAGTGATGAGGCCTATAAAAGCTTGGTGTCTTCTATTAAAGGAGGGAAAAAAATAGACCGTGTTATGGGTGGCCAAATTGCAAATGGAGTGAGGGCCTGGGCAGAAAGTAAAGGGGTTACCCATTTTACGCACTGGTTTCAACCCTTGACAGGTTTATCAGCAGAAAAGCATGATTCCTTTTTTACTTTAAAAGGAGATGGCACACCAATCGAAGAATTTGATGGAGCTGCATTGATTCAACAAGAACCAGATGCTTCTTCCTTTCCAAGTGGAGGATTAAGAGCAACTTTTGAAGCAAGAGGATATACCGCTTGGGACTCTTCCTCACCTGCTTTCATTATGGAAATTGGACAAGGTAAAACCTTGTGCATTCCCACCATCTTTGTTTCTTATACAGGAGAATCTTTGGACGCCAAAACACCCTTGCTGAAAGCACTGGTAGCATTGGATAAAGCAGCAGTAGAGGTCTGTCAGTATTTTGATAAAAATATTGCCAAGGTTAGCCCAACGCTTGGATGGGAACAAGAATACTTTGTAGTAGATGCTGGCCTTGCCAATGCGCGTCCCGACTTAGTGCTATCTGGCAGAACGGTATTTGGCCACAGCCCAGCCAAAGGCCAACAACTAGAAGATCATTATTTTGGCACCATACCCGAACGCGTATACGCTTTTATGCGCGATTTTGAAGAAGAATCCTATAAACTAGGCATTCCATTACGTACCCGTCATAATGAAGTAGCGCCTGCACAGTTTGAGTGTGCTCCTATTTATGAGGAGGTAAATATTGCAGTTGACCACAATACCCTATTAATGGATATCATGACGCGTGTTGCCAAACGCCATGATTTAAAAGTATTGTTACACGAGAAACCATTTGCAGGTATCAACGGTAGTGGTAAACACAATAACTGGAGTATGGCCACCGATACTGGAATTAATTTGTTGGCGCCGGGCAAAACGCCCAAAACAAATCTAATGTTCCTTACCTTCTTTGTGAACACCATTAAAGCAGTACATGACTATTCCGATTTATTAAGAGCCTCCATTGCTAGTGCAGGTAATGACCATCGTTTGGGAGCCAACGAAGCACCTCCTGCCATCATCTCAGCCTTTATTGGGAAATACCTGACTACCGTACTGGACCAGGTAGAAACCCGCGTAGGTGGCAAATTCGATGAACAAGATGAAGCCATGCTCAAACTCGACATTCACAAAAGTATTCCTGAATTGATGTTGGATAATACAGACCGAAACAGAACTTCTCCTTTTGCATTCACTGGAAATAAATTTGAATTCCGTGCAGTAGGTTCTTCTGCCAATTGTGCCAACAACATGACGGTATTGAATACCATCGTTGCAGAAACATTGAAGAATTTCAAGAAAGAAGTAGATACATTGATAGATAAAGGCGAAAAGAAAGAAGTAGCCATCATGCATATTCTGCAGAAATATGTTGTATCCAGCAAAAAAGTTTTGTTTGAAGGAGATGGATACAGCGATGCCTGGGCACAGGAGGCTGCCAAGCGTGGTTTGCCAAATGTAAAAACTACCCCACTGGCATTGGATGCTTATATAACAGAAAAATCGAAGCAATTATTTAAAAGCAATGACATTTATAACCATGCTGAATTAGAAGCCAGACACGAAATCATGCTGGAAGATTATATCAAAAAAGTTCAAATTGAAGCGAGAATAATGGGTGAATTGGCTACTACCTATATTCTACCATCTGCTATCAAATACCAGAATATTTTGATTGAAAACATCAAAGGACTAAAAGAAGCAGGATTGAAAGAAGCGGCCTATGCCAATCAATTACAACTGGTAGAAGCCATCAGTAAGCACCTATCTATCATGAGTGATAGTGTAGAAAAAATGATTGAAGAAAGGAAATTGGCCAATGAATTAACCGATTCAAGAGAAAGAGCCATCGCCTATTGTGAAAAAGTAAAAGGACAATACTTCGATATCATCCGTTACAATGTAGACAAGCTTGAATTGATGGTAGCTGATGAACATTGGTTATTGCCAAAGTACAGAGAAATTCTTTTCTTAAGATAATAATGCTGGCATGCAAATGCTGAATGAATTTCGGCCATCGTTGTAGAACCCGGTTACCACGTAACCGGGTTTTTAAATAAATGCAAGACAACAATTTCCCTATTTTTTTTCTATCGCCCTAGCCCATTAAACCTTTCCTTTCATTTTCAATCCAACAAGAAAATTTCAATGCGCAAATTCAGTTTAATGGCCTTCCTAATTGCTACTAGCATTTTTGGAACGGCACAAATCAAAAGAATTCCGACTGACAATAAAGCAAACAGCGATAGCAGCAAGCATGCCTTCTCAACTGATAGTAGCATATTAAATAGAAATGTTTTTTTAAAAGAATTGAAACTAACTAGGGAACAACAATTGAAACTAAAAGAAATTAAGAATGCCACCAGCGACTCTATCGATCGCATAAACAATGACCCTGGTATAAATGAAAAGGACAAGAAACTGAGTTTTAGAAAAATCAGAATGCAAGAATTGCAAACAATAAAAACATTGCTAAGTCCTGAACAATTTGAAAAATTTAAAGCCCGCTTAGGCGACAAGAGAAAAATGACTATCAAAGGCAAACAAACTGAATAATATTTTTTTAATACATTCCATTAAACCATGACAGAAAAGAGATAGCCGTTCCCCACTATTGGAACGGCTTCTCCTATTACTAGCTATGCACACTAGGTCCAGCTTAAATCAGCAGGCTGCTGACTCATTTTTGCAATAAAATCATTGGCAGTTCCAATGCCCTTTTGCAACATTCCCTTCATTACTTGTGGATCAAACTCCAACCCTCCAGCACCACCACCCAATGGAGCCGATGGCCTGAATTGATATAGTTTGAGCGGTTTCTTATTTTGAAAAGGATTCTCCATGCCAGGGATAATAAAACAGTCTTCCATATCGGGTTGACTAATTCCCATATGCAACATTCTTTTTTTTACTGCATCAATATATTGTAGAGCAGCATTGTATTGTTGTGGAATAATGAGGTCATTCTTTCCCACATCATCTGTAAAAATATCAATGGTAGTTTTGAGTATATCAAATAAGTTTTGGTATTCCTTATTTTCAATAGCAGGCACTCCACTGGAAAGTAAAATGGTAAAAACTTCAGTTGCGCCATTGTCAATAGCTATTTGCACACCCGCATATTCTCTTACGCCGCCATCGACAAATTGAAAATTGGGAAATGGTTCTCCTGTAATAATCTCATTTACTTTTACCGGGGGCATAAAAACTGGCTGACTGGCAGATGCCAATACCGCTCGTCTAAAATGCCTAGCTGATTCAATTTTTCTAGTTTGATACAAGGCGGATTTTGCAGGATCTGTTGCATTGGTAAATACCACTAATTCGCCCGACTGTAAGCAGGTAGTGGTAAGAAAAACTTCCTTCCCCGCAGTACTTAACTGTTGATATCGCTGATCGTCATAATGTGTCAGCAATAATTGTCGTAAGGGCTCAACATCAAAAATGCCCACCTCATTTAAAACATCTCCTACTCTATTTGCCAATACCACATCTTCTGTATGCAAGGAAGTATACAAAGATGCTAACAAGTCAATTTCATCAATGGCAGCCAAAGGCGCAATCAATGCCCCGGTACTGGTGCCTACATAGAGGTCGAAATTCAATCCGGGATATGCTTCCAATAATCTTTTCAAAACCCCAATAGCATATGCCCCTTTGGACCCGCCCCCACTTATAACCAATGCGCGTTTCATAAAAATAAATTAGATGATGGTTTGTTTTTTCTTTTTCAATTTGCTCAATCTGAATTGGAGTCCATTTTGAATCCACCAATTATTATTGGTATAATCACGATACAAACTAATTCCAACAATGAATTTATTGCCGATATCGGCATTAAAACCTGCACCAAAAAGAGTTTGTTTTTGGGTGCCCCAGAGCCAATCTAAATTGGCGTGTATATTGGCTACCGTTCCCAAGGGGCCGGCATGGAGTGTTTTTAATTTGATAGAAACGGTAGGCCCTACTATTGCCTGACATTTCTTATTGGAATAAAATCCACCCAGCACAATGCCAGCACGAAGTAATTTGGGCACCAAGGTATATTGGGGAATCAATTGTAATCCCCCCACATAAACATCCGTGCTTCCCCGCTTAAAATTGGTCTGCATACCATTGTGCCATTTCAGGTGCAGGATGAATTCTTTTGGAAACTCTGGATCCTGTTGTGCTTTGGCTTTGACCAACAAAAGAAAAATACAAATCCCCAATAGTGAAAGTTTCATATCGTTTGTTTGCAACTCAAAATAATGAGTTTTCAAACAATCTACAATACCACTTTGTGGGTATTTATTTTATAATTTTTTTGTTATTTTTCAGAATGAAAATAAATGCACTCATCAAGGCCCTTGCAGTAGAAATTGGAACCGTCTTATTAATACTCGTATTGGCCAGTATTTTTGATATCCTATGCGCTGTATTTTATGCACGCTTTTATACTTCCTTTCTTTTTACAGTCAGCTTTTTTGTTGCAGGCATATTTGCAGCCATATTTGCTTATTCCTGGAGCATTCAGGTATTTGAGGAGCAAACGGAGAATATCCGTTGGGTTTTAATTGGCTTATTAATGCTTCTTGGATTGCTTTTTTTCTTTCCCATTGCAGCCCTAGAAGGCGGAGAATATGCCAGTCCATTTAAGGGATATGGCATTGGCTTGGCACTGGGTAGCATCATTTTTATTAAAGGAAAGCCAAGCACCTAATCATTATCCGAAAAATAAATAGCAAAGAATAATCGAAGTAATAATACCAATTAAATCGGCCAATAACATTGCGCCGATGGTATAGCGTGTATTCTTCACCGATACTGCACCAAAATATACTGCGATTACATAAAAAGTAGTATCCGAACTTCCTTGTAAAATACAACTCAATCTACCGGCAAATGAATCGGGACCAAAAGCACGCATGGTATCAATCATCATTCCTCGGGCACCACTACCACTCATCGGTTTGATCAAAGCGGTTGGCATACCATCTACAAATTTGGTGTCGGCACCAAGGGCAGCAAATACTTGTTTTATTCCACTAATAACTACCTCAAAACTACCACTGGTTCTTAACAGGCTAATTGCTACAAGCATTCCTACTAAATAAGGAATGATCTTAATCGCCGTTTCAAAACCACCCTTTGCTCCTTCAATAAACGCATCAAATACATTTATTTTTTTGTACAGTCCACCCAGCACAATTAAAATGAAAATCAATAAAATAAGTCCACTGCTTATTTTTTCAGAGAACAAATTCACTCCTACCGTATTGAGCGTTGAAATAAACCATACCAACAAAGCAATTAAAAAAGAAATACTCAATATCCATCCTAGTATAACGGGTTGTATGATTTTTATTTTTTGTTTGACCGACACTATCAACATAGCAAATACAGTGGCTACAAAAGTGGCTATTAGGCAAGGAAGAAAAATATCGGTTGGGTTGGCTGCTTTTAATCCATTGACACCAATGGTAGAAGCCCTTGCCGCAATGATACTAACCGGAATTAAGGTTAAGCCGGCAGCATGCAAGCAGAGAAACATGATTTGAGAATTACTGGCCCTTTCCTTATCTGTATTCAATTCTTGCAGGCTTTCCATGGCTTTGATCCCAAAGGGGGTGGCGGCATTATCTAAGCCCAACATATTGGCGCTAAAATTCATCATCATATGCCCATGTGCAGGATGCCCAGCGGGTACCTCAGGAAATAGTTTGGAGAAAAAGGGGCCTACTACTCGAGAAAGAAATCTGATTCCACCAGCTTTTTCTGCAATACTCATAAAACCCATAAATAGTGCCATGATGCCAATTAAGCCAATGCATATCTGAACGGCAACGGTACAAGTAGCAATCACCCCATCCACGGGTTTCTGTTTTTTGCCAAGCAGATAGCTGTATTCAACTGGCCTTAAGGATGCAAACTGTTTGGTTAATTGTTGCACGGTATCAGCCAACAGATTGTCGGTAACCAGGTATTTACAGTCATCGCTTAGCTTATCTTGCTTTTTAAATCCATAATCCGACATTTCCTTTGCAAAACTATCAATACTAGGCCTGCCATATTTAGTTACATCACCAATGGCAATGTATTTGAATTCATCTTTGGAACTGCCTGTAACCATCCGTCCAAAAACATCATCCTTACTAGGATTAAAAATATACTGATACCCCGCCACCGTTAAGGCGATAATGATAAAAGCACTCCATATTCTGCTTAATGCCATATATAAAAATCTAGTAATGAACAATCATTTCCCTTAATGGGCTAAAATCCAGAGGTTTGAAATTACTGTTTTAATCTGAATTAAACATTCCTTTGCAACCCTTACCTTTGCACCTCAAAAAAAAGGATGATGAATTATATCCTTTCAACCATTTAATATTTCTATATGGCATTACAGGCAGGCATCGTGGGTTTACCCAATGTAGGCAAATCAACCTTATTTAATGCAGTGAGCAATAGCGCCAAGGCACAGGCCAGCAATTATCGCTTCTGCACCATTGAACCCAATACGGGCTTGGTAAATGTGCCAGATCCACGTTTGGATGCATTGGCCGAATTGGTACTCCCCGACCGCACCGTTCCCACTCAAATTGAAATCGTGGATATTGCAGGATTGGTAAGAGGCGCTAGTAAAGGAGAAGGATTGGGCAATAAGTTTTTGGCCAATATCCGGGAAGTGGATGCCATCATTCATGTGATTCGTTGTTTTGAAGATGAAAATATCCTCAGAGAAGAAGGCCCGATTAACCCAGTGAGTGATAAGGAAATCATTGAAACAGAATTGCAATTGAAAGACTTGGAAAGTGTTGATAAAAAATTGCAGCGAACCGAAAAGCTGGCTAAAACAGATCCCAAGGCCAAGGTTGAATTAGAAATCTTGGTTCGATGCAAGGATCATCTTGAAAAAGGCAAAAACATTATTTCACTGGGCTTAACCAAAGAAGAAAAAACAGCCATCGCTGATCTTTTTTTATTGTCTGATAAACCTATTTTATACGTAGCCAATGTAGATGAAGCGAGCATGCATACTGGTAATAAATTTTCTGCTACCTTGATAGAGGCAGTTAAAAATGAAGGCAATGAAGTAATTGTAATGACCAATGCCATCGAAGCACAGATTGCTGAGTTTGACAATGCAGATGACAAAGCCATGTTTATGGAAGAATATAAAATGGACGAGCCTGCACTGGATAGACTGATTCATTCAACTTATAAATTGCTGAACCTATCTACTTATTTTACTGCAGGTGTACAAGAAGTAAGGGCATGGACCATTCATAAAGGTTGGAAAGCTCCGCAAGCAGCCAGTGTTATTCATACCGATTTCGAAAAAGGATTTATCAAAGCAGAAGTAATTGCCTATACCGATTTCATTCAATACAAAAGTGAGGCGGCCTGTAGAGAAGTAGGTAAATTACGTATTGAGGGGAAAGAATATATCGTGCAAGATGGGGATGTAATGCATTTCAGATTCAATGTATAATTTGTTCGAATAAGCTTATAAAAAAAGGGTTTCGAAATGGAAACCCTTTTTTTATTTTTCAATTATATTATTGTGGTAATAAAACCTGATCAATTCTGTGTAAAACACCATTCAAGTAAAACTGATCGCTTGAACCGCCTGGTGCTGGTGTTGGATTAATTACCACATTAGAAGCAGTACCATTCGCAGCACCTTTTACGGTAGCTGCTGATACCATTGGACCAGTAAAGGTTGCTCTCAACCCAAGACCTGGATGAGCAGGAATAGCCCCATTTAATAAGGTTGGGTAATTGGTAACAGTGGTAGGGAAATTATTAGAAAAAGCCCTAGTACCCATGATATGATACACTACAATACCTTTTACAGTTGTAATAGGCAAAGTGCCAATAAAGCCAGCAAAAACAGCATTGGGCATAGCAGGATTAAGTGCACCACCACTTAAAAATGACAAAACATTTTTAAACGCTGTGGTATCAGGAGCATACACAGTTAGGTTGGCACCGATATTCAATAAAGCACTTTGTAAAGCACCTGGAGCAGTGGGATCTGCATCTGCACGTTGAATAGCAGCTTTCAATAAACTAAAAGTAGCATCTGTATTAATTCTATCCCACAAGTATTGACTTGGAGGCAATGCAATTGCAGCTGTTTTGTGAATCACTCCATTGCTAGCCAAGGTATTGGTAGACAATAATGGAATATTATTCAAATAAGCACCATTGCGTGTAGAAGGGAATGTAGTTAATCTTAAAAAAGCACTCAATGCGGGAGCCGGATTCAATATACTTGGATATTGAAAATTCGGAAATGTAGCAGGAATGCTAGCAGTAGTAATTGCTTGAGGGCAAATATTAAAACTACCAATTGCATTGGCGCTAGCTGCTGGTAATAAACCACTAATGAATGCTGAATGCACTGCATCAGGAGCAGCAACAGGAATAGCTCCACCAGACGCTGCGTTTACAAAAACACGCATTGCATTGTTATCTGGTACAAACATAGTGAAGATGCTATCCGTACGGCTAATTTTATTAATCAACCCACCTCTTACCAATAGTTTGTAATACAAACTATCGCTGCTAGCTGCCATTGTTTGAGCAAGGGTCAGTCCAGTTGGGGGTGTTACTGGAGCATCACTTAATTGCTCCATTTTTTTATTACAGCTGGATAAAAACAGTACTGCCGAAAAAGCTAGCAGTAAGCTGGTTTTAAAATTCTTAATGATATATTTCATAATTTGATTTTTTGTTATGGATGATTTGAAATAACAGATTAATAAACATTGTAACCAAAACTTACATAATATAATCCACCAATCTGTGCGTTACCAACAGCATTGTAATAATATTGATTTAGTAAATTATTAGCACCGAATTTCAAAATAGATTTAGTTTTAGGTAATTTGAAACTAACCTGTGCATCCACGGTATGTACATCTGGAAGATTCCCTGTTGCGAAATCACCTTGATACAAGAACCCTTGTACCCATCTGTAAGCCAAACTAGCACCAAAACGTTTGCTCTTTCCAAAAGCGCTATTTCCTAAAGTAAAGTTGGCTTTGTATTTAGGCGCATTGAAATAAGCTACAAAATTAGAAGGAACATCTGCGATAATATCAGAAGCCAGATTAACCCCTGCAGTAAAATTGTGGGGAAGGCGTGCATCCACACTAATTCCAAAACCATAGCTCTTTACTTTTACAGATGAGTTAACTGGAATAGAATACCTATATCCGTTATTGGTATCAGCAACTGCAATTGGCAAACCAGTAGTAGATTGTACAAACACTTGGCGACCCAAGAAATCTTTGTATTGACCATAATAACCATAAGCATCTACCAAGAACATACCACCTTTCAGTAATCCTTTATAACCCAATTCAAAAGAAGAAAGAGATTCTGCTTTAAATTCAGCTGGATTGTATTGAACAATACTTCCTTTTCTCAAACTTTCAAAGTCGTAGACAGGTTTACCGGCAAAATTAAATAGGGTCCTGAACCCTGGAAGGCCACCAATCAAACGCACATTACTACCTACTGCTAAGTTGATGTACTGTTGCTGTGTAGAGGGGAAACGATACGCTGTTTGATAAGAAAGGCGAATATTATTGTTTTCAGATACTTTAAACAAAGCGGTTGCTCTTGGAGTAAAACGATCTTTGAAATTCTCGTTCTTGTCGTAACGTCCAGAGAATGTCAGTTTCACTCCATTTACGATTTGACGAGTAGCTTGAATGTAAGCGCCATATTCTTGAATTGAAATAGGGCCAGTAGAATCAGCAAACAAGGTTCCTTCAGAGTTCAATACAAATTTACGGTAGGTAGCACCGATAATGATATCTGCAAAATTATGTGTCAAATGAGACATGTTGTAGTTGCCATCCAAACTGTATAAATCTGATTTATCCAATAACAAAGCGCCGCCTTTAGAAATAGGTAGCAAACGGATAGAATCATATGATTTACGGAACTGATTACTTGTTGGCAATGGACGCGAAGCGTCTACAGCTGCACGTGAGTTGGTGTGCGCATCTGCATCACTTAAACCACCCAATCTTCCCACTAAATAAGTTTGTGCATATTGTGCATACCAACCTGTTGAACCACCACTAGGTCTCCAACTTTCATTGAATAAACGAGTAGCTACAGTTGTGTTATAAGATTGACCTGCATTTTCTTGAGTGGTATAAGCCCTTACTGACCAATACCTATTATTCAACTCAAATTTATACTGACCCATTTTGAAATCCTTTAAACTATATCTTTCACTACCAGTATATACCGTATTACCAGTACCCCAGTAACCTGCTAGTACAGCTTCGGTAAATGCAGATACTTTATAATGCAATGAACCACCCAATTTGAAATTCACGGTATTGGGATTGGTTACTTCTTTTTCAGTATAACCAGTACGACTAACATTGATGGCTTTTCCACCATTTAATGTATCAATGAAATTTTTCAAGAACGGTGCCTGTCCACCAATAGTATTTAATACAGCAGAACGAATTTCAACAGTTGTTTCATCGCCATAGGTATTAATACCATCGTAGTTAGGATCAGAAGCACGATTACCAGCGATTACTCTACCACCAGTAGCAGCTCTTGAATAGTTTCTTTGATCTACCCCTTGCCAATCTTTAGCTTGAATTAATTCAGCATTGATTTTGAAGGCAAATTTTTCTGATACTTTATTACCCCAACGTAAATTCCAGTTGTGGTAGGGAGAAGTAGGACGTTGTTTACCATCGGTATTCATGATACCTTCTTTTACCAAAAATGATAACCCTTGATATTTGAAAGGACTTTTGCTGGTCATCAGCAAAGTACCATTCATACCACCAGGACCATATAATGCAGAAGATGCACCAGACAGTAATTCCATACCATCTACATCCAATTCACTTAAACCAATAATAGCAGCTACAGAGAAGTTCAAACCAGGCGCTTGGTTATCCATTCCATCCACCAATTGGTTGAAACGGGTATTACCACTGCTGTTGAAACCACGCGTTGTAGGGGTTTTAAATGTTAGAGAAGAGGTTGTTACATCCACCCCTTTTAAGGTAGTTACCACATCGTAGAAATTAGCTACGGGCGAATTGCGGATATTGGCTGCACTTACCCTTTCAATACTCACCGGTGATTCCATAATTCTTTGAGGAACCCGATTCGCAGAAACCACAATTTCTTGTCCAAGGGCATTGCTTGTTTTGAATTCAACTTGTACGGGTGTTTTTGCATCACTTATTGTCAATTCCTGCATTTCATATCCTACAGAAGATATCAACAGTGTTACAGGAAGTGCTTTTACGGAAATTTTGAAATTTCCTTTATCATCTGTAAAAGTACCGGTTATACCACCTTTTACAGTTACAGATACGGCACCAGCACCTTCTTTTGTTGCGCTGTTACGTACATTACCGCTTACTGTTACTGACTGAGCAAACGTAAAATTTGCAAATCCAGTAGCAAGCAGAAAACTAACAAGGTAACTTGTAATTTTTCTCATATCGTCGTTTTTGGGTTTTAAATATGCGGCAAAATAAGCATTGTAAAGTTTTCGGGGAAATTTTATTTATCACCCTGTGTTGAAATCTATACAGCCCGCGATGCTTAAATTCAAGAATCAAAGGCTATTTTAGCGGCATGACTCAATTCAAATTTCCAGGCCAACAGGCATTTTACAAGGGAAAAGTAAGGGATGTGTATACCCTTGACAATGATTTACTGGTAATGATTGCCAGCGACCGAATTAGTGCTTTTGATGTCATTCTCCCTCGTCCAATTCCCTTTAAAGGACAGGTTTTAAACCAAATTGCTGCATTTATGCTGAATGCCACCACCGATATTTGCCCCAATTGGCTACTTCAAACCCCTGCCCCGAACGTTAGTATTGGCAAAAAATGTGTCCCTTTTAAGATTGAAATGGTGGTTAGAGGCAACCTTACTGGCCACGCTTGGCGCACTTATGCAGCAGGTGATCGTATGTTGTGTGGTGCCAATTTGCCCGATGGAATGAAAGAAAATGACTTTTTTCCCTCTCCCATTATTACACCTAGCACTAAGGCTTCAAAGGGTCATGATGAGGATATTGCCCCTTCCGCTATCGTTGCTACTGGCCTAGCCACTGCTAAAGAATGGGAACAATTATGTAAATATGCCTTGGCACTTTTTGAAAGAGGAAAAGAAATAGCTGCAAAACAGGGGTTGATACTGGTTGATACTAAATATGAATTTGGTAAAATTGGAGATGAAATAATTTTAATGGATGAAATTCACACCCCCGATAGCAGTAGGTATTTCTATACTGATGGCTTCCAAGAAAGGCAAGAAAAAGGAGAGAGACAACAACAATTAAGTAAGGAATTTGTAAGAGAATGGTTGATTGCTAACAATTTTATGGGCAAGGAAGGGCAGGTTGTTCCGGCTATGTCGGATGAATGGATTACCACCATCAGCCTTCGGTATATTGAACTATATGAAAAAGTAATTGGCCGTTCTTTTGAACCTGAAACCCTATCCCCTAATGAAACCTACCAACGCATAGTAGCAGCCTTACCCATATAAAAAAAAATCCTGCAGGCTATGCACTGCAGGAAGGATAAGGCAATAGGTAATGGTTCGGATGGATTGCCTCGGTGTTCTATGTTTATTTACTTGTTTATTTTAATTTTTAAAAAAGGGGCTGCCTGTAAATCCGACGCCCTTTCAAATATTGCCCGTTCGTCTTTATTGTTTTGTAGACTTGTTAATTTCATCCAACCTTGGTCTCAATCTTTTTTTGCTTTTATTAAATACCATCATGCCTTTGTCGATGCCTTTGCGCATTTCTTTTTGTTGCTCCAGCGGCAGGTGATACATATCAGTGCATTCCTGACTACAACAGCCATCATAGGTAGTAGCACATTTGGCACACTGAATAAATAATAAATGGCACGCATTGTTATGGCAATTGGTATGAGTGTCTGCTGGCTCACCACACTGGTGACAAGTTGCAATAACGTCCTCGGTTATACGCTCCCCTAGCCTGTCATCAAAAACAAAATTTTTCCCAATGAATTTACTGGGCAATCCTTTTGCTTTGGCTTGTTGCGCATAATGAATAACTCCTCCTTCTAAGTGAAAAACATTTTTAAACCCATGGTGCAGCATATAGGCACTGGCTTTTTCGCATCGAATACCACCTGTACAATACATGATGATATTTTTATCCTTGTGCTCCTGCATCCTATCTACCGCCATGGGCAATTGTTCGCGAAAAGTATCACTAGGAATTTCTATTGCCTTTTCAAAATGCCCCACTTCATATTCATAGTGGTTGCGCATATCAATTACAATCGTATCATCTTGTTTTACTAGTTCGTTCATCTCCTGTGCATTCACATACCGTCCTTTCTGCTCCATACTAAAACTGGAATCTGTAATTCCATCTGCAACAATCTTGTTTCTCACTTTAATTTTCAATACCCAAAAACTCTTTCCATCATCATCCACCGCAATATTTAATCGCAACCCATTGAGTGGAGGAATGCTATATAAATATTCCCGAAATGAAGCTAAATGACTATCGGGAACACTGATTTGTGCATTGATGCCTTCGGATGCGATGTAAATTCTACCGAAAACTTTTAATTGATCCAATGCTTTGTACATTTCATCGCGCAGCAAGGCAGGATCTTCAATGGTGAAATAATTATAAAAGGAAATGGTGGTACGATGTTCTATTTCTTCGTACAAACGCTTTTTTAATTCCGCCTGTGATACGCGGTTGTGTAATACTGCCATAAAATTAATTTGATCCTATCACTAGGAAATCATCAATGATTGGATGCTTGCAGGGCAAACCAAATTTTGACAAAAGTAGGAAAAAGGAGTTGGATGTTGGAGGTTGGAAGTTGGAAGTTACTTCTAAGCGATTTTTGCGATAGAAGGGAATTTTAGTAGCAAAACAAGTTTTTAGTTGTTAGTTGTTCAAATTGACACTGGTTTGATTCAGGAAGTCCTCAACCTTAACCTCAACCTCAACCTCCTCAACCTCCTCCTCCTACAACCCCACACTCACCGTCCTATTCCCTCCACTACCCTGTGTACGAATATTACCACCAATTACACCACCCGTTCCAATACGAATACCTGTATTCACTTTATTTCCTGCAGAAAAACCGGTTACCCAGTCAACCCTAAAAATTTTGAATATATTTTCTACGCCAACAAATGCTTCTACATAATTACTATACTTATTTACATAAAAAGCATTACTGCCGGCTACCATATTCCAATTCAATTGCCTTAATAAAGGAATCTTATTGGTGAACAACCCATTGAAATGATGCTCCACATGTGCAAATGAATAGAATGAAGTCGCCGTACTATTGGCATAATAGGGAGCCAATTGAAAACTATTTACATACTCGCTGGCAGCAGTACTTCTATTGCCATTGAAATGCTGATAATCCTGTATATACACTTTCTTATTGTTCAAAAATCCGCCCATCCCTATTTTATATTTGAAAGCACCGGCCAATTTGAAATTCTTATCATCCGCAATGGTGAAACGCCATTTGTCGAAATCAACATCACTACCTAAAATATTTTTAAACCCTTTGGTATAGTTCAAACTAAATGTTGGATAGCGGGAGCCGATGGCTATTTTATTTCTGGGGAATTGAATATATTGTTGACCTGGCTTGATGCTAATATCTACACTAAATATAAATGCCTGGTGTGGCGTAAATTGTGAACTTAATTTTTCAATGGGATAATTAGGCTTGATATTGATGGAGTCCTTTTTGAAAATAGTGAACAGGCTGGTATTGTCGAGTGGCTTCCTATCCTCATACAAAGCATGCAATGCTATTCGCAAACCAGTTTCGTATCTTTTGGAAAACTCTACACTGGCAAAATTATTTTCATAGGTTTTGATGAAATTATTACCCCAGAACAGTACATCAAAACTATTATTCAAGGGAGACTGCACACTTTCTTTATTAAACTGGCTGACTCTTTTACCACCCGCAAAAGTCCAGGATTGCCTTTTAATTTTTTTATCAATATCCCAATCTCTTGTTCGAATGTTCAAAGAAGCCCAAGCATTGAAATGAGTATTACTAAATCCATATCGTAGGTGTGGTTGAAAACTGATATTTGTTTTAGTCTTTTTAAAATACTTGTTAAAATACAAGCCAGCATTCAATACCAAGCCTTCTGCAGGATTGTATTCCATATTGGGCAGTACTGGTTGTACACCCCATCCATAACCTCCATTTGTATTATAATGATAGCGATTCACCCCGCCGAGGAATAATTTCTTCAGCTTTAATTTTCCTTGTTTTTTATTCAGCGAATCAACTGAACGCTGGCTGAGCAATGAATCTTTTTGCAATTCATAGATACTATCCTTCACTTGATAATCTTTCTTTTCTTCATTTTCCAAGGGAACGGGGCGAATGGTATCCCAATATTGTTTGGATCGCTTATTTACGGCAGTATCGTACTTAATAATAATATTGTCGAAGAATTTTTTGGGAAAGACAGGATTCAAATTATAATTGGAATACACATTTACAAAATTGCCAATTGCGTCTATGCCAAACTGTTTGAAATTAAAATGCAGTAATTGATTTTTCACTCTCCAGGTTTCCTGATCAACGGGTACATGAAACTGAGTGATTTGCAGTGTATCAATGATTTCCAATTGCGACTTTTTGGTCAGCGTCAAGTCGGCACTATGAATGCGCCAATCTCCTTCGGTAATATTGATAATACCCGAAAACAAAGGTTCGTAATTTCTTCTTGGCTGCACTCGTATACTATTGATTTCTTTTCCATCTTCCCAGAAGCTACCGAGGTATTTGAACTGATAATACCCAATGGCACCATCAGCTAAGGGCGAAACAAAACCCCTAGGGTTAAATCGATCTGTAAATATTTTAACATTGCTGTTATATAAACTAATAAAGGTTGGAAAGGTAAAACCGAAGCCTCCGCTACCGCTAACCCTACTGCTCAATACTTCCATTTTGAAATGGTCTGGCTCTTGGTTATGTACTTTGGAAATAGATTCAGCAAGATAAATAATACCCTTACCGCTTGAATCCAATCCCATGTCTTTTCTGTCATCTTCTGGAATCTTTTGTCCAAATATCTTATTAGGTAGATTCCGAAGTTTCATGATATCCTTTGTATATACCTCACATTCAAATCCATTTACCTGTTGATTGTAAAAGGGCCTTTTTTTAATGGCCGCTCGCATGATGGCATAAGCCGGGTCCTCTCCTTTTTTTACAATCACTTCCTTCAACTCAAGTTTTTGTTCCGTAAGAATAAATATCAATTCTACATCCTCTTTACCAACGCTGATTTTTTTTTCCTGGGCCGTATAACCAATATGCTGACATACTACTGCATAATTTCCAGGAGCCAATGGAAAAGAAAATCTGCCCTTATTATTAGCACTAGCACCGATGGTGCCGCCCTTGATAGTAATAGAAGAATAAGGCAATAAATCGCCCGTGCTATTAAATACAGTACCCAATAATTTTTGTGCCGAACTGTTTAATGAAATAAAAAGGATGGGAATGAATATAAATCTCACCAGGCTTAAGTTTTGTATCCCACGAAAATAGGTTCGATTTTGTTACAAAGATGTGAAATTAGCTTTATACAAAAGTATCTATACTGAAAAACAGGGTTCCGCTCAATTATTTAAAATTGTATTTACTTTTCCATAGTAGTCTTCTGTATTATTTAGATTTCCGCAGAAAGGAGCCACTTATTGCTGCAAAGCCGGCTACCAATGCACCAATTACGGCAGTAGCCAAAATCAAAACATAGGGATTATCCATTTTTAATATAAGCACCGACACTTTATGAGCCAACAAATGTTCATTGTTATTGCTTATCCAAAAGCTTAATCCACCCCATAATAACAACAATGCTAAGAAAGCAGATAGAAAGGCCCATCCTGCTTTTTGGTGTATGACAACAGCCACTATGAATGCAGCAATAGCAATACTCCACCAGGGAAAATACAAACAGGCTGCAAAGCTTAATAAAGCAGTAAGCAAAAGACTTATTAAAAATTTCATCTTATAGAATTTGAATTATTAACAAAAAATCTATGATCTTCTAAATAGGAACTATGAACCTTTACCAAAACTCATTCTTCCCTTCACCCGACTATCTTTTTCTTCTCCCTTTTTCATAACCCACAAACGATAATATTTTCCGGCTGCCCAGTCATCCACAAAACCATCATAATACTTACTTCCAGGATTACCATTCTGACCACCTGGATAAATACCATAGGCTTCTGTTTCTGGTGTCAGGTGTACAATCATTCTCCAACTTGGACCATGTGCCTCCTTAGCTGCATTAATAGTATGAACGCCTCCTCCAATGGGAAGATTGGTTCTACTGAAAACAGGAATTCTTGCTAGGTTCACAACCGTTGTTCCCTTGTATTTATCCCATTCCAGTTTACCCTTAGTCTCCGCTTCTTTTACCATCAATACTGTTTTCTTAAAAGCTGCTGTCACGGCATCTGAAACTGTTTCAACCACAGGGGTATTAATGTTATCGGCAAATTTATAAGCACTGTCTTTTAATAGTCCTTCTACCAATGTACTTTCAAAAGGCCTCAAAATAACTTTGGGTGCTTTTGCATATTCATCACCGTAAACAGTGTCTTGTAATTTTTGAAATAATACTTCAAAAATAGTGGCGCCTTTTGAACCGGGGTCATTGCGTAAATTCCAGGTTGCCAACAAATCATAATATTTTTTTTCAGCTGCACCAAATCCTGCTGTTTGTAAATTCTTCATTAATAAAGGAAGAATCATGTCGGCTACTTCATTATAATTATCGGTTTGCAATGCCTTCATATCATCTACAGAAATATTGTTCATGGCGTTCAATCTCTTATTGATGATGATACCTCGATACAAAGGGTAATTCCTACCCATATAATAGGGATAGGATTCCTCCACAGGCTTCTGATTGGCACTGCTGATAAAGCCTCGTTCAGGATTATATTGAAAAGGCACTTCTTCCTGTGGAATCATACCCTGCCATAAATAACTGGTATCGG
>CAIOIZ010000100.1 GCA_903858475.1 uncultured Bacteroidota bacterium | reverse complement strand
TTTTCCAAGTCTTTTCAATTGTGCTTTGAAAAAATCTTCCTCATATAAATTTTTTCCACCATCCTCGTCATCGTTTTTCCATTGAACAGGAAATTGTTTTTCAATATCTACCGGTAATAGACCCGCGAAAATTGCATTTCTAGCATATTGAGTAGCAGTAGGAAGAATGGCATAAAATGTTTCTTCCTCATGAATCCGGAAGCTTTCAGCGAAAATGGGTTGTATGGTTTTCCATTGATCAAAACGAAGGTTATCAATCAATATGAAAAACAAAGGCGTTCCTTTTTCTAAATGAGGAAATACTTTATACTTCAAAACGGTGTGACTCATGATTGGGCCATCGGTACTTCTCGGGCTTACCCAAGAAGCAAAGTTTTTGGAAATGAATTTAAAAAATTCAGTATTGGCTTCTGTTTTTTGTGATTGAAAAACTTCCTGCATTTCTGGACTATCCGATTTTTGCATCTCCAATTCCCAATACACCAATTTTTTATAGATGTCCATCCAGCCGTTATAATCGGGATTGTCATTGAGGGCCATAAAAAGACTTCGAAATTCTTGTTGGTAGGCGGAGGTGGTTTTTTCAGCTACCAGCCTTTTATTATCAATCAACTTTTTTAAACTTAATAAAACCTGGTTTGGATTCACAGGCTTAATTAAATAATCGCTGATTTGGCTACCAATGGCATCATCCATGATATTTTCTGCTTCATTCTTGGTAATCAATACCACTGGAAGATTACTATTGTATTCTTTAATTTGTTGCAGGGTTTGTAAACCGGTTATACCCGGCATGGTTTCATCTAGTAATACAATATCAACTTGATTTTCTTTTACAAATTCAACTGCATCAAAGCCATTTGTTTTGGTGGCTACTTCATAACCCTTGCTTTCTAAAAATAATATTTGCGAAGTAAGACTATCAATTTCATCGTCCACCCACAGTATTTTCGTTGCACTCATTGTAAAATATATTAGTAAGCGAACTTAGTTCATTCTATTCAATATTTTGGCTGGGTGTGAGGGTGATTAAATGCTTTAACAAGGCTCTAACAGCTCATGTAGTAAGCGATTGAATAAATGCCTGATAAAGCTCTTTCCAGCCTTTGAAATTTTTGTCATTGCCTAAAAAATTATTGTGCCAAATACTAATTAGTTGACCATGGTATTGTTGGCATATTCTCAGGTAATATTGCAATTCTTTTTCCGCTTCTTTTAAGGATTGCTTTTGTTCGTAGTAAGCATTGGCATCCATATAGCAAAAAGGATGAATTCTCAATGAAGTACTTTGGTCTTTTGCAAGATCATACCAGTAAAAAGAAGCTGCTACAGAAGCCCTGAATCCATTAATACTTCCATACCCCATGCTATAATCATCTGTTATACCTGCTTCCATTAAATTTTGATAGCCCGTTGGCAGCTTGAAACGGATATAATGTTGTCTTGAACGATGAATGGGAAAGAGGCTGTTAAAATTGGATGCGCCTTCTGCCATGGCTTCTAATTGAATGCGTTCTTTTTTGATTAATCCAATAGCATCACCGCTTTGCCAACTAGGATGTAGTCCAATTTTGTAAAGTGCCGCATGTTTTTTTACCAGCTTCCACATAGCTGTTTTATGCGGCAATATATTTTTGTCATAAGCGCCATTTTTTTCGCTGACCAAGAAAAAATAAATTGGTTCCAGTTGATGTGCCTTATGTAAATTATTCAACCATTCGTAACTATCAAATGGATCTCGTTGCCAACCTAATAAAACTTTTATTCTCTCAAGCGATGGCTTTTTTAGGAAGCCTCCTACATTGCGTATCCAGCCTTTATGTGTATACGAAAATGCAATATCAATATCATAAGTGGGCAAAAACCTGAAAATTGGTTTCCGTGGATTGAAAGCTGGGAAATAGGACTGCAGCCTTGTGCTAAAATGTGATAGCCATACATTAATCAAGGGGACTTGTAGAAATTGTTCACGGAAAGCAAGTGATTGCAAATGACTAAATCTGCCATAGGAATCTTTTTCATGTGGCAAGTATTCTTCATATCGACTTAATAAATAAAAACTAGCTGCCAACAAATCAAAGGAATAATCACTTTGCTCGATACCATAAAATGCCTTTTGTCCATTAAAATCAAAACAGTCAATAGGTTGATTTTCTATTGTATCCTGAAAAAGCAGTTGTACTGGCCTTATTTGGAAAGCCTTTCCTTCAAAGGATTGGTTACTATAGTTGAACTTCATGCCACTATACTGCATGAAATACTCAGAATCGATTGTTATGGTAAAAGTTAAACCAAGTTGTTCTGCAAAAACAAAGTCACAGATATATTGTAATCTGGCATTGGTAGTATCGCTGTATATCAAAAGCATTTGCACGCAAAATAAAAAAGTCGGGCCAAAGCCGGACTAATTATTAGTAAAGGGTAACAATATAAAATTTCAAGAACATCATTTTTTGAATTGATCCTTCCACATTTGATTAAAAGTTTTGTCACTGAAATGCAAATCAGTCCTGTTTTCCTTCCAGGTTTTGAATAAGCCATTGACAATTTTATTTTTCCATTTACCGCTGCCCATATTCATCATGCTTCTTCTCAGGCTAGCCAGTTTCCATACTTTCCAAGCCATTTTTTCCGAAAAGGAAGCCAATCCTTCTTCCACACTTTCCTTTCTATTATCCAATAACAATTCATGCAGGTTAATTTTTACTGCACATACTTCTGTGCAATTACCACAAAGGGAAGAGGCGTAGCTTAGGTGTTTGAATTCCTCCATCCCCTGTAAATTGGGGGTAATCACGCTTCCAATGGGTCCGCTATAAGTAGCGCCATAGGTATGGCCTCCAATATTTTTGTAAATAGGACAAGCATTCAGACAGGCACCACATCGAATACAATAAAGGCTTTCCCTTTGCTTGGGATTTTTTAAAATATTTGTTCTGCCATTGTCTAACAAAATCACATACATTTCTTCGGGTCCATCCTTTTCATTTTCTTGGCGTGGGCCTGTAAGAATGGTATTATAAACAGTTATTTTTTGACCCGTTCCAAAAGTCGAAAGCAGTGGCCAAAATAATCCCAAATCAGTAATAGAGGGAATCATTTTTTCAATGCCTACAATTGCAATATGAGTTTTGGGAAAAGAGCAACTTAATCGGGCATTGCCTTCATTTTCGGTTACAGCAATTCCGCCAATATCACTGATGATAAAATTAGCGCCAGTAACACCAATTTCTGCTTGCACATATTTTTCACGAAGAATAGCCCTCGCTTTTAAGGTTAATTGTTCTGGACTAAATTGAAGCGGAGTGCCTAATTTTTCATGAAACAATTTGGCTACATCTTCTTTGCTTTTGTGCATGGCAGGCGTTACAATATGATAAGGAGCCTCGCCATCGAGTTGTTGAATGTATTCCCCCAAATCAGTTTCTATGCTTTCAATTCCATTCTGCTCCAACGCCTTGTTTAGGTGAATTTCTTCTGTCACCATGCTTTTGCTTTTTACCAGGGTCTTGCATTTTTTCTCGACACATATTTTCAGGATTTCTTCAATTGCCTGCTCACTGTTCTCCGCCCAAATTACTTTCCCCCCTCTTTTGGTAAAATTTAATTCAAATTCTTCTAGTTGTTGATCCAAAGTTTCAATGGCTCGCCATTTTATATTCTTCGCTCTTTCTCTTGCCAGGTGAAGGTCTTCAAATTGTTCTTTGCCTTTAGGAACGGCAGCATTGTATTTGCCAATATTGAAATTGATTTTTCTGCGATGCTCTAGATCGGCTGCTTTGATGGTGCTTTTGGCTATAAAGGAACTTGCTTGTTCTGACATGACTATTTTACTTGGGAATATTTGCTAAGTTATATCAATTGAAATTGTAAAAGAACGGATTTTTATCCTTTCTTACTGAAGTTTTGTTAGTATGCCAGTCTGGTAACTTACCACGGGATAACTATCCACAAAAGGGGTTTCTTCTGTTCCTTTTCCACTCTGTTTTTTATTATTCATTTTTATGCTAAAAAATTCTACTCGCATTTTTCCATTTTCTACTACATAGTTATCTACAATGGTATTGTCATTTACAGTAAATGCACCGTGCATTGCGTTTCCGTGAACATAGCTGTCTAATAAAATGCCATCATTTTCATCAACTACCCAATGGCCTTTCGCAGTATCTACTGGCTTTAAAATATAGGGTCGTTTGTCTTTATTGTCATCTCCATAAATGATTTGCCATGTATACTGGCCAATGCTATCTGTGGGTTGTATTTTCAATTGCATGCTGAATTGTTGGCTGGGCTTACCATTCCTTCTCCATTCAATTTGTCCCTTCCAATTGCCAATAAAATCTATGGGAAATTGCTTTGCTTGGCTCAGGCTATTAATGGATTTTTTATGTAGTGGCTGCTTTGCTTTTTGCGAAAAGCAAGTAAAAAATAACAGGCTACCAATAAGGCAGGTAAATAAATATTTATTCATGCTGCAAAGATACTTTGGGCTATTTAATGGAGCATGTATTTGCTATAGTAATTTTGTAAAAAAGGGGGAAGGGCATGCGTATTCATCTTTCCAATAATTCAATTTGGGCATAGGAGGCTTTGCGTGATTGGTTTTATTTATTCAAAAAAGTAAAGAAAAGATTTAGATTTGTTGGGAGGTAACAATCAGCCCTTGCTAAACCGAATCGGTTGAATTAAAATCCCTCTTACGATATGCACCCTTATATTCTGGCCCTTGATCAGGGCACTACCAGTAGTAGGTCAATTATTTTCAATCAATCTGGTACAGTCATTTCTCTGGCACAAAAAGAGTTTACACAGTTTTTTCCTCAACCAGGATGGGTAGAGCATGATCCGCTTGAAATATGGGAGACTCAATTGGCTACCGCCAAAGAAGCCTTACAAAAGGCAAATATTACCGCTGCTGAAATTGCTGCCATTGGAATTACCAACCAACGAGAAACCACCGTTGTTTGGGATCGGCAAACTGGTCAACCTATCTACAATGCCATTGTTTGGCAAGATAGAAGAACTGCGGAATTTTGTGATGAACTGAAGGAAAAAGGCTTGGATAAAATAATTGTAGAAAAAACTGGTCTTGTTACGGATGCTTATTTCAGTGGTACCAAACTAAAATGGATTTTAGATAATGTTGAAGGGGCAAGGGAAAAAGCCTCCAATGGCAGACTTTGTTTTGGCACCATTGATACTTGGCTACTTTGGAATTTAACCAAGGGGCAAGTACATGCTACTGACGTGAGTAATGCCAGCAGAACCATGCTATGTAATATTGATACTTGTGAGTGGGATGGAGCATTACAAGATATATTAAACATACCTGGAAATATTTTGCCTCAAATTAAAAGCAGTAGTGAAGTATTTGGGTATACCGATTTATTTGATCCTAACCATTCGATTCCTATCGCGGGGATTGCTGGTGATCAACAAGCTGCCTTATTTGGTCAACTATGCACCGAACCAGGCATGGTAAAAAATACCTATGGTACTGGCTGCTTTATGTTGATGAATACTGGTGAAAAAAGAATTGTATCTCATAATAATTTACTTACAACGGTAGCTTGGAAAATCAATGGCGTTACGCAGTATGCTTTGGAAGGCAGTGTGTTTATTGCAGGCGCAGTAGTGCAATGGTTACGAGATGGGTTGGGTATTATTCAACAAGCTGCTGAAGTAGAAATATTGGCCAATCAAGTTGATAGCAATGAAGGCGTTTATGTAGTACCAGCGTTTGCTGGTTTGGGTGCACCTTGGTGGAATCAACATGCAAGAGGTACCATAACTGGACTTACCAGAGGAACCAACAGAGCTCATATTGCTCGAGCAGCATTAGAAAGTATTGCTTATCAAACCATGGATGTATTAAAGGCCATGGAAGCAGATAGCGGTATTCTTATTAAAGAATTGCGGGTTGATGGCGGCGCCACAGGCAATAATTTACTCATGCAGTTTCAAAGCGATGTACTTAATACAAAAGTGGTTAGGCCAATTATAACAGAAACTACTGCTTTGGGAGCTGCTTATTTAGCGGGATTAGCGGTTGGCTTTTGGTCCAGCGTGGATGCTATTCGCGAACAATGGCAGGTAGATCGGGCATTCTCTTCCACAATAGACGCGCATACTAGAGAAGCCCTCACTAAAGGATGGCACCAGGCGGTACAGGCTTCGCTTGCTATTGCGTAACGATTATCAATACACGAAAAAAATAATTACTTAATTAAAATTTAAATCATGTCTCCATTTATTGCAGAATTACTGGGTACCCTTTTTTTGATACTATTAGGCAATGGAGTTGTGGCCAATGTAGTATTAAGTCAATCCAAGGGTAGTGGCGGTGGTTGGATAGTAATTGCTTTTGGTTGGGCGATGGCTGTTTTTGTAGGCGTATATGTGGCCACACATGGTAGTGCTGCACATTTAAATCCGGCAGTAACCATTGCCATGGCTGCTTTCAACGGATTTCCCTGGGCTGATGTGCCCATTTATTTGGCTGGTCAATTAATTGGAGCAATGGCTGGTTCCTGCCTAGTATGGTTAACCTATCGGCAGCATTTCGATGCTACTGCTGATGCAGGATTGCAACAAGCTTGTTTTTGTACTGCACCCGCCATACCAAACAAGTTCTATAATTTTATTTCAGAAATGATTGGTACAATGGTATTGCTATTGGGTGTTTTATTCATGACCAAATCGGCCAATTCATTGGGTACTTTAGATGCACTGCCTGTAGGTTTATTGGTGCTTGCGATTGGTTTATCCTTAGGCGGACCAACTGGTTATGCCATTAATCCTGCAAGGGATCTAGGCCCTAGAATAATGCATGCTATCTTACCAATGAAAAATAAAGGAGACAGCAATTGGGGATATAGCTGGGTGCCCGTTATTGCACCAATAGTGGGGGCATTACTAGCCGTTTGGCTGTATAAAAATGTATTGGTAGGATAAAATTGCTAAAGCCCTATTTGATTACTCCCAATGATTTTCCCACCTTGGTAAAAGCAGCAATGGCTTTATCAAGATGTGCTTGATTATGTGCAGCACTTAATTGTACTCTAATTCTGGCTTTTCCTTTTGCAACCACTGGAAAAAAGAAGCCAACAGCATAAATGCCTTCTTCTAAAAGGGCAGCAGCAAATTGTTGTGCGATAACCGCCTCATACAACATAATTGGCACAATGGGATGGTCACCTGCTTTGATATCAAAACCAGCTTCCGTCATCTTAGTTCTAAAATAACGAGTATTGAATTCTAATTGATCTCTGAGGTCGGTCGTTTCACTAAGCATATCTAATACAGCAATGCTTGCACCAACAATACTGGGGGCTAGGGTATTTGAAAACAAATAGGGCCTGCTTCTTTGACGTAATATTTCAATGATTTCTTTTTTTCCAGCAGTAAAACCACCACTGGCACCACCCAATGCCTTGCCCAAGGTGCCGGTAATGATATCAATTCTTCCCATCACTCCACGGTATTCATGGGTGCCTCTTCCTGTTTTACCTAGGAAGCCAGAAGAATGACATTCATCAATCATAACAATGGCATCATACTGATCGGCTAAATCACAAATTTTATCTAATTGCGCAATGGTGCCATCCATACTAAAACTTCCATCAGTAACAATGATCCTGCTTCTTAGATGGGCGGTTTCTTTTAATTTATTTTCGAGGTCAAGCATATCATTGTGCTCATAGCGATAGCGCTGGGCTTTGCACAAACGAACACCATCAATAATACTGGCATGATTCAATGCATCGCTTATAATTGCGTCTTCTTCTCCAAACAATGGCTCAAATACACCGCCATTGGCATCAAATGCAGCAGCATATAAAATGGTATCTTCTGTTCCTAAAAAGGCAGCAATCTTTTGCTCCAATTCTTTATGTATATCCTGTGTACCACAAATAAACCGAACACTGCTCATGCCATAACCCCGATAGTCGATGTATTTTTTAGCAGCCTCAATTACTTTAGGGTGAGCCGAAAGGCCGAGATAATTGTTGGCGCAGAAATTTAAAACCGTCTTGCCATTCACTGTAATTTCAGGGCCTTGGGCACTTTCAATGATGCGCTCTTTTTTGAAGAGGCCATTGGCTTCTATTTCTTTTAATTCAGTTGCAATGCGTTCGGAAAATTTTTGATTCATATGTAGGAATATTATTGCACAAATTTAGGTGAATTGCAAATTGCAGCCGAGTTTGTACAAATAAAAAAGGGGCCAGCCCCTAACGCCGACCCCTTAACTTACACATGAATCTACCTTACTGTTTTATAATTCTTTCAGTTTGAATTTCATAGTTACTGAAGAATGATACGATGTATAAACCACTTGGTTGGTTGTTTATATTAATTTTATTGATTCCTTTATTAGCGGTTCCGCTGCTTATTACTTTTCCATTACCATCGCTCAAACGATATTGGTAATTAACAGAAGCATTTACGGTAATATCGTTTTGTACAAGGATTCATACATTGACGATAGTTTTTTTTAATTTTAATGTAAATTATTATTTCATTTAATATTAAAATTAATCCTTACTTTTATAGTACTGCTTAAATAGAGCATACGCCTATGGTTAAATACTTTAACTTCTGCAAAATAATGTTTGCATAGCGAAATGCCTTCCATTAAAAACCTATAATTTCTTGAATTAGACTTTAAAGTGTATAGAGAGTATACTTTTCTATCATGATTTTTTTGTAATACTTAAAAATGTTTATGCACTTTAGATTATCATACGGAATGGCATAGCGCTTAAGGTTCACTTACTTATTTTGCTATAAACAATTAAAAACAAAAATATGACTTGAACCAGACTAACGATTAAAATTTACCAAATGAAAAAATTAATTTTTATTACAAGTGCATTAGCTTTCTTTTTATTTGCTTGTTCTAAACAGGATAATTTAGCTAATAGTAACACGATAAATAAACAACTCTTAACGGAAGTAACTAAAATGAAAAATGGATCTTCAAGAGTACTTGCATATGGAAGTTTAAACTACAATGAGAAGTATATTATTTGGAAAGAACATTTAGCTGGCTGGATTGAAAGTGGTAAGCTAACAAAGGAACAACAAAATGTTATAAGTGAGTTACTATCGGTTATTAAACCAGAAATGTGGATTGATAATTCATCCAAAGCAAAGACTCTAAATTCTGATAATGTAGCAATAATTCAGTACAAAATAAAGCAGCTTTTTACAAAATCATTAGGGGGAGAGGTTTTTGCTTCTGTTAAGAAAAATTATATTGGTGATATTCAACCTGATAACCCGCCGCAGTATTATAAAGATAAGTATTTTACCTGTCAATGCAATGAAGGTAGTTGGGCAAGTCAATGCAGTTCTCCAGGCTATAATACATGTATTTCAGTAAATACCTGTACAGAACATGGTACAACGGAGTGTGGCTTTTTGGGTTTATTTCAATGTAATGGCGACTGTTTTGGTTCGGGTGCTTAATTATAATTAAACTACTCTTTTAATACTAAATATTGAAAGGGTAGTTTTTAACTACTTTGCTATGACACAAATTAGAGGCCGTAAAGTGTTCAGGTTAATACAATTGCAATTAGTTTCATTTTTTTCAATCGATTTTCTCAGTTTTTTCAGAGGTGGGAATGTGCAAATGTTTACAAGATTACTACTGCAATTAGTAATAGCAACTTTTATTGGTGTTTTTTTACGCTTTTCGTTTAATAACAAGGAAAATCGAATTATTCTTGCAGGAATACTTTTATGGCTGATATTTCCATTAATTGTTTCATCGGGTAATTGGATTTTTTGGATTGGTTGTTTTGTTTCCGCTACACTTGGTGTAATAATAGGCCTGTATTTTAGATACCCAAAAACCATTTTTTTTACCATATTGCTTTGCATTGGAATATTTACTAGTTTTTTTATATCTAATTATATTTTTCCAAAACTTACATTAAGGAACAATATTATTTCTTTTGATAACAAGTTACTTCCCAACTTTATAGAAAGTAACAAGTCTTCTGAATTTAAATTATTTGACAAGGCTGGAAAAATTTATACCCTTGATTCGTTTCAAAACAAAATCATATTGTTTGATTTTTGGTTTTTAGGATGCAAACCTTGTACTATTAAAGATAATGCCCTAAATGCTATTGCAATACATTATAAAGAAGACAGCTTATTTAAGATAGTCAAAATTATGCCAGGAAGTATTAATTTATTCGAAGATTTTGAAAAATACGACATAACCCCTAATGAAATTATTTCATTATATGATAGTGCCGGTTTGTTTGCTAAAAAATTGCAAGTAATGGAATATCCTTCGGAATATATGATTAATAAAAAAGGTTTTTTGATAAGGCAATTTGGCGGGTTTGCTACCGAATTGGGTAATGAATATTTAAAAAATACTATTAGTTGTATTGATTCTTTAATAGTTAAACAAAAACAATAACATGAAATATTAT